>JANOTJ010000447.1:0-1748 GCA_031416295.1 Chloroflexota bacterium | reverse complement strand
CCGGACCCGCGCGGCTCCGTGGCGATGCGTCCGCGGCACGTTCCCCGCGCGAACATGACCGGCTGGCCGCCGCGCGCCCCCGCGTCAGCGGGGAGTGCCAGCGCGAGCACGCACACGTAGCGAGCCCCGCGACGCTCCGGGGGGAGCCCCCGCAACGCGGCCAGCAGCTTCCTGTTGTTGTCCACGTCCGTGGCGTCCTCTCCGGCATAGCGGCGCGTCCGGACGCCCGGGGCGCCATCCAGCGCATCCACTTCGATCCCGGAATCGTCGGCGAGGCTGGGCAGGCCGGTGGCTCGGACGGCGGCTCGGGCCTTGATCGCCGCGTTCGTCTCGAAGGTCTGGCCATCCTCGATCGGGTCGCCGGCCACGCCCAGATCGTCCAGCGACACGAGCTCGGATCGATCCAGGTCCAGCAGCTCCAGGAGTTCGCGCAGCTTGTGCGCCGACCGGGTGGCGACGACCAGCCGAGGCCGAGCGACGACCAGCCGGGGCCGAGCGACGGTCACGTCAGCGACGGTCACGTCAGCGACGGACCGTGGCCAGCACCTGGGTCTGGGCTTCGAACAATCGAGCCAGGCCCTCGTCGGCGAGGTCCAGCATGGAGTTCGCCGACGCCCGGTCGAACGGGCGACCCTCGGCGGTGCCCTGGAGTTCGACATACGCGCCGGCATCCGTGCCCACGACGTTGAAGTCCACCTGCGCCCTGGAGTCCTCGCTGTAATCGAGGTCGAGGTAGTCGAGGCCGTTGACGATCCCGACCGATACGGCCGCGACCTTGGCCGTCAGGTGCCGCTCCATCCCGAAGGTGATGAGCGCCGCCGCGAGGGCCACGTACCCGCCGGTGACCGAGGCGGTCCGGGTGCCCCCGTCGGCCTGAAGGACATCGCAGTCCACGGTGATCGTCCGTTCGCCCAGGCGCCCAAGGTCCACGACGCCCCGGAGCGACCGCCCGATGAGCCGCTGGATCTCGTGCGTCCGGCCGCCGATCCGGCCCTTCGTCGATTCGCGGTCGGTGCGCTCGGCGGTGGCCCGCGGCAGCATCGAGTACTCGGCTGTCACCCAGCCCGTGCCTTTGCCCCGAAGGTGCGGCGGGACCCGATCCGCGATGGTCGCGGCGCACAGGACCTGGGTGTCGCCGAACTTGACGATGCACGATCCCTCGGCCCACTTCTGGACTCCGAGCTCGAAGCTGATCGGGCGCAGATCGCGCGCTCCGCGCCCGTCCGCCCGCGCGCTCGGGGGTCGATTGCCGATGGTCATGACGTGATCCTCTCCTCGGCCTTGGCCGCATCCCAGAGCGCATCCAGCGCCTCGAAGTCGAGGTCGCGCAGGGCGACCCCCCGGACGCCAGCGGCCCGCTCCACGCTGCCGAAGCGGCGGCGGAACTTGGCATTCGCGGCACGCATCGCCGCCTCCGCATCCACGTCGCGCTTGCGGGCGACGTTGACCAGCACGAACAGCAGGTCGCCGAACTCCTCGGTCCAGTGCGCCGGGTCGCCGGCGTCCGCCGCGGGCTCCGCCTCGCGCAGCTCCTGGACCTCCTCGATGACCTTGTCCAGCACGCCCTCGAGGCTCGGCCAGTCGTAGCCGATGTTGGCGGCGCGCTCCTGCATCTCCTGACTCGCGGCGAGGGCCGGCAGGGACGGCGAGATGCCGTCGAGCGCGCCCTTCGGCGCGGCCGCGCTGGCGTCCTCGCGTTCCGCGGCCTTGATCCGTTCCCACTGCCGGTTGACGTCGGACGCGGTGCG
>JANOTJ010000446.1:0-4465 GCA_031416295.1 Chloroflexota bacterium | reverse complement strand
CTGGGCACGAGGAGCGCCGTATCGATCCGGTAGAACGTGTCGTTGGGCATCACCAGCGGGGTCAGGCCGGCGACGCTCGTGCTGAGGTCCTGGCCTGCGCCGAGGGGCGGCACCGTCTCGGCGGCGGGCGGGATGACGCCGGGCGTGATCGGCGCCGTGCGGGCGCGCTCGATGAGTGTCCGACCGAGGTAGCCCGCGGCGATCGCTCCGACGCCCAGGCCCGCGGCACGAAGCAGGAAGGAGCGCCGGGCATGATCGGGCATGGCGGTCGTCTGGAGGCTCGCGGCGCTGGGCATGGCTCGGGCGAGCAGATAGGTCAGGACCTGGAGCCCGACGCCGACCGCGAGGGCGACGCTGGCCGCCACGATCGCGGGACTGGCCAGCGGGTCGCCAAGGGACGCGAGGAAGCCGACCACACCGAACGCGATGAAGCCGACCGTCGCGATGCCGAAGAGGCGCCGCGCGACGATGCCCAGGCCGGCGCCGATCGCGACCCCGACACCGGCGACGAAGAGTTCGAGGGCGAGTTTGTCGTTGATGCCGAAGAGGGCCACGACCACGTCCTTGGCGCCCGCCGGCTGCACATCGATGACGACCTGGCCGACGGCGGCCACGAGCGACGTCGCCCCAGGCAGCACACCGGCCAGCAGCTCGGACAGGCCGAGGGCGACGGCGGCACCGACGGCACCGGCCAGGGCGGCGTCGAGCGCTGCGGCGGTCGGCCGCGCGGCATCGTCTCCGACAGGCGTTCGGGTCAGGGTGGAAGTCGTCATGGTCGTATCGTGCACACTCGATATGACGTTCGCATGTCGGCGCCTACTGGATCAGCCACGCAGTCGGGCGCGCCAGCGGCCATCGTCGCATCGGACGGCCAGGGGAAGGCCGAAGGCGCTCGAGAGGACTTCGTCCGTGAGCACGCCCGTGATGGCGCCGGCCGCGAGCGCCTGCCCGTTGGCGAGCACGAGGGCGTGGCCAAAGCCCGGCGGGATCTCCTCGAGATGATGGGTCACGAGGATCACGGCAAGGGGCCGCGCCTCGCCGGCGATCGCCGCCAGATCGGCGAGCAGCCACTCGCGCGCGGCGAGATCCAGGTTGGCCGCCGGCTCATCCAGGATCAACAGATCGGGATCGGGCATCAGGGCCCGGGCGATCGACGTCCGGCGGCGCTCCCCGGCGGACAGCGTCTCGAACGGTCGCTCGGCCCGGTCGCCGATGCCGAGGCGGTCGGCCAGCGCGTGGGCTCGCTCGTGGTCGTCGGGTTCGTAGACGTGCCACCACGGTTCCGTGGCGCCGTGCCGCGCGGTCATGATCAGGGTGTGCGCGCTGAGGTCCGGCCGAAGGGTGGCCTCGACGGCGCTGCTGGCGATGCCGACCCGTCGCCACAGGTCGCGGGCATCGGTCCGGCCGTAGCGTTCGCCCAGGACGTGCACGCTGCCCGATGTCGGCCACAGGCGCATGGCCGCGACCGAGACCAGGGTCGTCTTGCCTGAGCCGTTGGGTCCGAGCACGATCCAGCGCTGACCGGCCCGGATCTCCCAGTCGATCGGGCCGAGGATCGCCCCTCCGCCTCGGCGCACGACGACGGACGCAAGGCTGACGACCGATGGCGCCACGCTCAGGATGGCGCGGCGGACGGCGGATCGGTCGGCGGCGTGGTCGGAGCGGGCGTGGGCGTTGGTGCGGGCGTCGGGGCAGGCGTCGCCGGCGGCGGAGTGGGCGCAGGGGTCGCTAGCGGCGTCGGTTCGGGCGTCAGGGACGGCTCCACGGACGGCTCCACCGACGGGGACGCACTCGGCGAGGCTGACGGGGTGGGACAGGCGAGTGCCACGGTCTCCGAACCGGTCGGTGAGGGCGGGCTGAACGACGGCACGAGCCCGCTCGGGTCCGGCGTGGGCACGGGGAAACAGGTGGGCGACGGGCTCGGGGACCCGCAGCCGTCGCCGCCGACGATGGCGCCCCAGGTCTTGCCGTAGGGCGTGAATCGGCCGTTGTAGAAGTACGCCGTGCGGGTCTTGTCCGGCCCGCCGACCGTGCCGGCACCCCGTTCCGCCCGATCGATCCAGTCCCGGTCGGCATCCAGCCACGTGGGGAACTTCGTCTCGAACGCGAGGCCGTTGTCGGTCATCCATTGCAGGACGGCGTCGCCGCAGGTGTTGTCGGCAAGGCGGTCGTTGGGCTGGGTGCCCTCGATGAACCACTCGTTCACGGCCTCGGCACCGTCCCTGGCGAGCGCCCCTGTCCAGGGGTCGATGGCCACTTCCACGAGCCCACCCGGGCGGGCGAAGTCGGCGATCGGCCACTTGGCGGCGGCCTCGTTCAGGAAGCCCTGCCAGACGTACGTGGAGACATCGATGGAGAAGACCGGCGCATCCGCCGTGGACACCGGGGTGTTGTCGCTGTTGCCGTTCCAGACGCCGACCGCGAGCGCGTAGGCGCCACCCGCCCGCCCTTCTTCGGACGGGGCGCCGACGTAGCCGTAGGCGTTGAGGTCCTTGGCATCGTTGTTCGTGCCTGTCTTGAGCGTCGCCGGGCGCCGGTCGCCGTTGGCGTCCTGCACCTGGAACTTGCCCCAGAACGGGTTGACCCGCTTGATGGTGTTCTCGTCAAGGATGTCCGTGACGATGTAGGCGGCCTGCTCGCTGATGATCTGCTCGCCGGCGGGCGGAACGTACGGATCCACGACGTCCTTTCCGGAGCGATCCTTGACCGACAGGATCGTGGTGTGGCCGATCGCCCGGCCGCCGTTGGCCAGGGTGCCGTAGGCGGTCACGAGATCGATGGGCCGGACCTCCGCGACGCCCAGGGCGAGGGCCAGGCCAGCGTCGGTCGTCTCGGACTGGAATCCCATCCCGAGGTCTTTGGCGCGGCTGAAGACGTGGTCGGGGCCGTTGACGGCCATCGCCTTCACGGACGGGATATTCAGCGAGAACTGGAGGGCCGTGCGAACGCGGACGGGGCCTCGCTCAAGTCGATCGGCGTTGTTGGGCGTGTAGTCGCCCCCGAAGTCCGTGGCACTGTCCATGAACACGCTGCCGGCCGTCAGCGTCCGATCATCGATGCCCACGGCGTAGTTGAACGGCTTGAACGCCGAACCCGGCTGCCGGTACCCCTGCCCGACGACGTCGTACTGGGGCTGGAACGCGGGGCTGCTCTTGGTCGCGTAGTAGCGGGCAGACCCGACGTAGGCGATCAGCTCGCCGGTCTGGTAATCAAGCGCGACGAGGGCGCCGTTGCGCACGTTCTTTTTCACGAGGTTGCGCATCCACGGCTCGTAGTCGAAGCCCAGGCGCTTGGCGACGGCTTCCGGGTTGTCCCGGTGGGGGACATGGGCGGCGACCTCCACCCAGCGCTCGGCGATACGCTGGAGCTCCAGGTCCACGGTCGTGGTCACGCGCAGCCCACCGCGCTCCAGGGCCGGGCAGGTCGTCGCCTCATCCGCACACAGCTTGGCCGTCAGCTCGTCCCGGACGGCCCACACGAAGTGCGGGGCCTGCCAGCGTGGTGACGTCTGGCCGGTCAGCACGATCGCATCGGACTTGGCGGCCTCGAAGTCGGCGGCGCTGAAGTCGTTGTCGGACATCGGCGTGCGGCCCTGTGCGAGCAGGTCCAGGACGGCATTCCGGCGCTGGTAGATCTTGGTGTCCTCGGGCACGACGAGGGTGCTCTCGGCGGCCGGGCACTCCACCCCTTCGGCGATGTTCACGCCGCACTCCACGACGGCGTTGCGGACGAGGTCGTAGTTGGAAGGGGACTGCGGCAGGGCGGCGATGATGGCCGCCTCGGCCGGGGTGACGTTCTCGACCGTGAAGGCCTTGCCGAAGTAGCGCTCGTAGGCGGCCTTGACCCCGTAGGTCTGGTTGCCGTAGTAGTTCTGGTTCAGGTAGGCCGTGATGATCTCGCGCTTGCCGTCCTCGCCCTGGAACGCCTGGGTCAGCCGGATCGACTGGATGATCTCCTTGAGCTTCCGTTCCGCCGTCCGCCCCTTCTCCTGGACGAGTGCATCGTCAAGCAGCCGCGCGCGGACGAGCTGCTGGGTGATGGTCGAGGCACCGCGGCTGTTGCCGCGCACGGAATCGATGCCGGCAGCGACGATCGCCAGGGGATCGAAGCCCGCGTTCGCCCAGAACGTCTTGTCCTCGATGGCGGTGGTCGCATCGAGGATGATCGGCGGGATCTCCTCGAACGTCACGACTTCGCGCTTGAAATCGCCGAAGCGGGCCAGTTCCGCCTTGCCGGTCCGGTCGTAGAGGATCGTCTCCTCGGGTAGCTCGTAGTCGGTCAGGGTGCTCACGTCGGGCAGCGTCGGGTCATTGGCCAGGGCGCTGTAGGCAGCCACGACCGCGATGCCGCCGATGGCCCCGATCCCGGCCAGGAATCCGAAGACGATGACGGCGATCCAGCCGAGGGTGGACTGGCGCCGCCGGCGCTGGCTGCGGCCGTTGCCGGCCTGCCTTGGGGCGTCCTT
>JANOTJ010000445.1:0-1979 GCA_031416295.1 Chloroflexota bacterium | reverse complement strand
TGGCGGCGCTCATCAGGGCCTCCGCGCCGCCGGAGCGCCGGCCGCGCATCGTGGCCATCACGGCCGATGCCGATGCCTCGCTTCTGGACGAGGTCGTTGCGGCGCTCGACCCCGATGCGATCCAGTTCAGTGGGCACGAGCCGGCGGACATCGTCATGGGGGCTGCGCGCCCGGCCTGGAATATCGTCCACGTCTCGACCACGGCCGACCGTGCCGAGATCGACCGCGCCGTCTCGACCGCGAGCGACCTGCTCGGGCGTGGCGTCGATCGCCTCCTGCTCGATACCGCCGGAGGTCCGCATCCGGGGGGCACGGGGCTGCGCGCCGACGTCGCGGCGGCCGCGGCGATCGCCCGCGCGGTGCCGGTCACCCTAGCCGGAGGCCTGACCGCGGCCAATGTGGCCACCGCCCTGCGCGAGATCGCGGCCGTCGGCGTGGACGTGGCCAGCGGCGTCGAGTCGCCGCGAGTTCCCGGCCAGCGGCCGACCAAGGACCCATTCAGGATCGCCCTCTTCGTCAAGCGTGCCAGGGCGGCCCGCGACGATCGCCCGAACGTCGCCTTCGGACCCACCCCGGTCCATGCCGGGCTGCTGGACGCCGATGCGGCCGGACGCTGGGGCATGGAGCGCGACTTCGGCGGCCGCTACGTGCCCGAGACACTGATCGCCGCGCTCGCAGGGCTCGAGTCCGCGTACGACGCGCTTCGCCAGGACCCCGCCTTCTGGGCCGACCTGCGCGAGCTGCTGGAGCGATTCGCCGGGCGCTCCACGGCCCTGTACCGGGCCGATCGCCTGGCCGGTGCCGTCGCCTGCGAGGCGGCACGTCTGGCCGGGTCCGCCCGCGGGGCTTCCATCCCGAAGCTGCGCCTCTACCTCAAGCGCGAGGACCTCGCCCACACGGGCGCCCACAAGATCAACAACGCGCTCGGCCAGGCGCTCCTGACCCGCAGGCTGGGCAAGACCCGGGTCATCGCCGAGACCGGCGCCGGCCAGCACGGCGTGGCCACGGCGACCGCCTGCGCCCTGCTCGACCTGCCCTGCGTGGTCTACATGGGCGCGGAGGACATCGAGCGCCAGGGGCCCAACGTGCTGCGCATGCGCGCCCTGGGCGCCGAGGTCCGCAGCGTGACTTCGGGTACCGCCACGCTCAAGGTGCGGTCAACGAGGCGATGCGCGACTGGGTGACCAACGTCGAGACGACCCACTATGTCCTCGGTTCGGCGATGGGTCCGCATCCGTACCCGACCATCGTGCGCGATCTCCAGCGCCGCATCGGCGACGAGGCCGCGGCCCAGTTGCAGTCCGCGGAAGGCCGCCTGCCTGATCTCGCCATCGCCTGTGTCGGTGGTGGCTCCAACGCGATCGGCCTGCTGGCCCGATTCATCGGCGAACCGTCGGTCCGGCTCGCGGTCGCCGAGGCCGCCGGTGACGGGATCACGACCGGGCGACACGCCGCGGCGATCCTGGGCGGGACCCCGGGCATCCTTCACGGCAGTCGCTCGCTGATGCTCCAGGACCGCGACGGCCAGGTCGTCGAGGCGCACAGCGCGTCGGCCGGCCTGGACTACCCGGGGATCGGCCCGCAGCTGGCGGCCCTGGCGGAAGGTGGTCGGCTCGAGGTCGCTGCGGCCACGGACCGGGAAGCCGTCGCGGCCATGAAGGCCACGACGCGGCTGGAGGGGATCCTGCCGGCGCTCGAGACGGCCCACGCGATCGCCGCCCTGCCAAAGGTCCTGGCCGGCGTCGAAGGGCTGCCTGGCGGCTTCGATCCGACGCGGGATCTCGTCGTCCTGCTCGGCTTCTCGGGGCGAGGCGACAAGGATCTCGCTGCACTCACCCGCTTCGACGACGTCGAGCCGTGGGAGAGCGCCCGATGACGACGCTCCTCGCCACCCTGCCGGACGCGGTCACCGGCACGAACGACACCACCGGCGCCCGCCGGATCGCCGCCGCCTTCACGCGGGCCCGTGACGAGGGTCG
>JANOTJ010000444.1:0-2185 GCA_031416295.1 Chloroflexota bacterium | reverse complement strand
TGGTGGGCGACACTGGACTCGAACCAGTGACCTCTTGCATGTCAAGCAAGTGCTCTAACCAGCTGAGCTAGCCGCCCGAGTCGCTGGTCCCTCGATCTCGTGACCCGATGACCGTTGGCTCACGGGGTGTTCCACATCCCGCGACAGTCAGCAAGCCCCTTCGATCGAGTCGCCAGCGGCTCGCGCATCCTAGCAGAGGGTGCCGGACGACGACAACGATGCGGCCGGACTGAGTGATGATGGAACGATGGATGACGACTACGAACTGATCGATGCCGGTGACGGCGCGCGGCTTGAGCGGTTCGGGACCTTCGTGGTCGATCGACCGGCCCCGGGCGCCTTCTCGACCCGCCGCTCGCCGGATCGCTGGGCAGCGGCCGACCTGCGCTTCGACCGCGGTCAGGGCTGGTCCGGACCCGCCCTTGCGGACGCCGAGAAGGGCTGGACCATCCACCTGTGGGAGCTGACGATGGAGTTGCGACCGACCGCTGCCGGGCAGGTGGGGGTGTACCCGGAACACACCGAGCACCTCTCCTGGCTGGCCGGCCAGGTGACCGAGCGTCGATCCGCGGGCGAGCCCGTCGAGGTGCTCCACCTGTTTGCCGCGACCGGTCTGGCCAGCCTGGCGATGGCCGGCTGGGGCGCGTCCGTCGCGCACGTGGATGCCGCTCGCCCGACCATTGCCAGGGCCCGCCGGAACGCTGAGCGCAACGGCCTCGCCGACAAGCCCGTGCGCTGGATCGTGGACGACGCGATGGCCTTCGCCGAGCGCGAGCGTCGGCGCGGGCGCCGCTACAGCGGCATCGTCCTGGACCCCCCGACGTATGGCCATGGCGCTCGCGCTGCCTCGACGAGCTGGTCGATGGAGCGCGATCTCGCTCCCCTGCTCCAGGTCTGTGGAACCCTCCTGGCCGATGACGGGTTCGTCCTGTTGACCGCCCACACCGAGGGGATCGGTCCGTCCGAGTTGTACGACGCCCTGGAGGACGTCGTCCCGCCCGGGCGTCAGGGCTCCGCCGGCGCGTCGGACGTGGAGCTCCACGCGACCAGTGGCGCCGTCCTCGTCCTTGGAGCGGCCGCGACCTGGGATGGGCGCGGGTGAGCACTGGCCGGGACGATGCGCTGATCACGAGCCCCGGCAATCCCCGGCTGAAGGCCGCGGCCGCGTTGCGTGACCGGACTGCCCGCACGACTGCCGGCCGGACCCTCGTGGACGGCGCTCGCGAACTGCGTCGAGCGCTGGAGGCCGGGGTGCAGGTCGTCGAGGCGTTCGTGTGCGAGTCGCGCCTCGCAGGGATCGATGCGCGGGTGGCACTCGACCTCCTGCGTGCGCGTGGCGTGCCCATCGTCGTCGTGAGCGAGGCTGCCTTCGGACGCGTTGCGTTCGGCGATCGGGACGAGGGACTGGTGGCGGTCATCCCGGTCGCGTCCGCCCGCCTGGCGGACCTCCGGATCGGTCCGGCGCCGCTCATCGTGGTCATCGAGGACGTGCAGAAGCCGGGCAACGTGGGCGCAGTCCTGCGCAGCGCCGATGGTGCGGGCGCGGATGCGCTGATCGCAGCGGCCGGGGCCACGGATCTCGCCAACCCCAACGTCATCCGGGCCAGCGCCGGCACGGTCTTCGCCGTCCAGACCGCTGCCGCCGACCCCGATGAGTGCATCACCTGGTTGCGTGAACGGGGCATCCGGATCGTGGCGGCCCGGGTGGACGGTGCCGACGCCTACACCGAGGCAGATCTCACGGGGCCGCTGGCGATCGCCGTGGGCTCCGAAGCGGATGGCCTGTCAGAGGCCTGGTCCGCCCCCGACATCCAGGCGGTCCGATTACCCATGCGCGGCGTCGCGGACAGCCTCAACGTGTCGGTCAGTGCCGCCATCCTGCTGTACGAGGCGCGCCGCCAGCGCGATCTGGTAGCGCTGGCAAGCGCGGACTGACAAGGTCGCTCAGCGCTCGAAGACGACCTGGCCATCCATCAGCACCGCGCGCGGACGGGCGCTGCTCAACGGCCCGCCCGGTTCCACCGGCGCATCGATGACGGCCGCGTCGAGGATCACGATGTCGGCGCGCTGTCCGGCCGTGAGTCGCCCGCGATCGAGCTCCCGCGCCGACAACGCCGGGTCCACACAGCTCGCGCGCAGCGCGCGCTCGAGCGTCAGCGCCTGGTCGGGCGCATACGGCGGCGTG
>JANOTJ010000443.1:0-5956 GCA_031416295.1 Chloroflexota bacterium | reverse complement strand
GGTGTCGGCGAGGGGCCGGGTCAGCTGTTGGTGCGCCGCTCGCGGAGGGTCGCGGCCTTGCCGACGCGATCGCGCAGGAAGTACAGCTGGGCGCGACGGACCTTGCCGTGTCGAATGACCTCGATCTTGTCGATGCGCGGGCTGTTGACCTTGAACGTGCGCTCGACGCCGACACCCGAGGCGATCCGGCGAACGGTGATGGACCGGGTGATGCCGCCGCCGCGCAGGCGCATGACCGTCCCCTCGAACACCTGGATGCGCTCGCGGGTGCCCTCGACGACCTTGGCGGAAACCTTCACGGTGTCACCCGTGGCGAGCTCCGGCAGGTCGGTACGGAGCTGGTCCTGGACGATCTCGTCGAGCACGGTCACGGGGCAGTTCCTTGATCAATGTGAGCAGCGATGCTGCGAGGTGGGCATCTCGAATGGGCCGCGCACCGGGCGCGGCACGGTGACGGATTGTAGCACGAGGTCGCGGCGCACCATGATGGGCCGGCACGCGGCCGGCGGGTCGCCTCCGATGCCCGACTGTGCGCCTGATACACATGCCTCGGAGGCGTCCGCACCTGGTTCCCTGTCCCTACCCCTCCCGGTCCAGTGGCAGCAGGTCGGGCCGGTTGGCACGGGTTCGCTCCAGCGCGCGCTCGTGTCGCCAGCGGGCGACGGCGCCGTGGTCGCCCGAGGTCAGGATCGCCGGCACGTCCATGTCCCGGAATGAGGGCGGCCGGGTGTACTGCGGGTACTCCAGGAGGCCCGCACTGAACGACTCCTCGGCGGTCGAGGCGTCGTCGATGGCGCCGGGCAGCAGGCGAATGACGGCATCGATCACGACGAGGGCGGGCAACTCGCCGCCGGTCACGACGTAGTCCCCGATCGAGAGCTCGAGGTCGACGAAGGCGCGGATTCGCTCGTCCACGCCCTCGTAGCGCGGGCACACGAACACGAGATGGTCGCGCAGGGCGAGATCCGCAGCCCGGGCCTGGCGGAAGACCTCGCCGCCAGGATCGAGCAGGATGACGGTCGAATCGGGTCGTCTGACCGACTCGATGGCGGCGACGACGGGCTCGACGCGCATGACCATGCCCGCTCCCCCGCCGTACGGGGTGTCGTCGACGGACCGATGCCTGCCGAGACCAAACGTGCGCAGGTCATGGACCCGGATCTTGACCAGGCCACGTTCCTGGATCCGTCCCGGGATGCTTTCGCCGATGGGCCCCGAGACCATCGTCGGGAACAGGGTCAGGACGTCGATCTCGAGGGTCACGGCTCCGCGGCCGGCGAGTCCTCCGCGGCCGGCGAGTCCTCCGTGGCCTTGGGCTTGCGCGTCAGGCGCCGGGGTGCGCGCGGTCGATCAGGGTCGTCGGCCGACGGTCGGACCTTCGGTGGTCGGAGGTCGAGGGCCTCGGCATCCACGA
This sequence comes from Chloroflexota bacterium, assembly GCA_031416295.1. Lineage (GTDB taxonomy): Bacteria > Chloroflexota > Limnocylindria > Limnocylindrales > CSP1-4 > SPCO01. The sequence goes on along the minus strand of JANOTJ010000443.1, from coordinate 4,542 downwards.
CGATCTCGCCGCGGCGCGGCGCGAAGATCCGGATGAAGGCCCGGACCGCGGGCAGGTCGAACGAGCCGAACGGCCCACCGCTGACGACATACACCTCGTTCTCGGCGACGCGATAGATGTCGGTCACGGTCCCGAGCTCGACACCATCGAGCCCGCGCACGGCGACGCCCATGACCTCGTGCCAGTAGACCTCGCCACGTCCGAGGTCCGCCGTCGGGCGCGCCTCGACCTCGAGGTACGCGCCACGCAGCGTGTCGGCGACCTCGCGCGTGGGCACCTCGCGGAACTGGATGCGCCAGCCCGGGCCGTCGGCGATGGCCTCCGCGGCCGCGATCGTGTACGGCTCCGTGCCCCCCTCGCGGTAGAGCACGGCTCCGGGTACGAAGCGCAGCTCCGGGCGGTCGGTCAGGACCTCCACCCGGACGGCGCCGCGAAGCCCGTGGACGCCTCGCACGAGGCCGACCACGAGTCGCTCGGACGCGCCGGTGTGGTCGTCGGGCACGGCAGCGGGGGTGGTCAGACGATCTCGAGCTGGACGGACTCCCCGTCCCGCGCCGAGGTCACCTTGAGCAGGGTGCGCAGGGCCTTGGCCACGCTGCCGTTGCGGCCGATGACCTTGCCCATGTCATCTTCCGCGACGTGCAGCTCGATGACCGTGGCGCCGTCCTCCTCGACGACCTCCACCGTGACCGCGTCGGGATCATCGACGAGCGACCTGGCGACGTATTCGACAAGTTCCTTGGCTGCCATCGTCGTGACCTCTACTTGCCGGCCGGCAGGATGCCGGCTTGCTTGAACAGGCGGGCCACCGTGTCCGACGGCTGGGCGCCCTTGGCGAGCCACGCCTTCGCCTTGTCGGCGTCCACGCTGAATTCGACCGGCTCCATGCGCGGGTTGTAGTGACCGAGGGTCTCGATGGCGCGACCGTCGCGGGCGCTGCGCCCGTCGGCGACGACGACTCGATAGGCTGGTTGCTTGTGCGCGCCGATGCGCGTCAATCGGATGCGGACTGCCATGAGAGTGGTGCTTCCTCCTGTATCGATTACTTGACGGTGATGATGATGTGTCCGGCGTCCAGTCCGCCACCGACGACGTTGGCCGCGATCAGCGCATCGAACGGCTCCAGGAACGGCTTGACGGACTCCTCGTACTCGGCCCGCTGCTCCGCCGTGGCCTCGTCGAGGAAGCCCTCGGCGAGGACGCGGATGGCGGTGATGTCCACGAACGAGACACTGACGTGATTCGCGCCAACGCGCGCGACGAGGTCGCGATATCGGGCGCTGTCGGCCAGTGAATCGCCGGCACCGGCATCAAGGACGGCCTTGACGAAGTTCGGACCGCTGCCGATGACCACGACGTCGGCCGTGGCCGCGTAGCTGATCTCGACATTACCGGTCGGCAGGCCGGGCATGGACCCCGGATCGAGCGGCAGGCCGCCCATCATGCCCGCCATCCCGAGGAGCTCTTCGGCACTGCCGAGGTCCACGATGGTGATGGTCGTGCCCGCGTACTCCTCCTTCCGAACCTCGATGCCGGCCTCGCCACCACCCAGGGTGATGAAGGTCCCGATCGCGGTCAGGAGCTGCTCAGCGTCGGCGGCGTCGGTCGGGATGGAGATAAGCCCACCCTCGACGGTGTCGCCGGCTTGCGACACGACGAAACCGGTGTCGCCCATCCAGCCGACGGCGGCATCGATGCCACCGACCGCGCCGAGCGCCTGCTCGAGCTGCTCCATGCCCTCGGTCATCGAGGGCTCGTCCTGGTAGAGGGCCATCATCTCGACGAGGGAGACGCCGTAGTCGTTGCCGGCACCGAGCAGAAGCGTCGACGCGGGGGCGAAGGCCGCCACCCCGTTGGCGTCGTTCTCGCTGGGTCCGGGGGCTGCCTCGACGTGGGGCGAGACCACGTCCATGACCAGGCCGTCGCCCTCGATGCGCAGCTGGAACGCGCCCCATTCCGGGATCATGGCCAGGAGCTTGTCGCTCATCGGCGCGGTGGCGCTCATCGAAGCGCTGAGCTCGAGCGCCGCATCCATCAGGCTGCGCAGGTCGACGTATATGAAGCCGACGTGGTCGGACTCGGTGGCGGCGAGGGCCGCCGAGAAGCCCGCCTCGTCCGTGAGCGCGCCCTGGCCCCTGGTATCCACTGCGGCCTTGACCGAGGCCAGGTCGCCGGCCACGACGACCGTGCCGCCTATGATGCCGAAGGCTGCCTCGACGCCGCCCATGTCCGCGCCGCCAAAGACGGTCAGGTCCGTGCCGTTGTAGGCCTCGGTCGTGCCGGTCACGCCGGCCTCGCCGAACGCATCGGTGAACCATGCCCGCGCCAGGGCCTCGTCCTTGATCGAGATGAGGAGCAAGGCGCGCACCGCCGAGGCGGCGGTCATCGGGTCGTCCATCGCCCCGGCTGCCGGGATCGGCCCGACCGCGAAGGCGAGTTCGCCCTCGAACCACGGCTCGATGTCCGCGCCGTAGGTCTGCACGCCGTCGGTGCCGCTGGACACGAGCTGGTCCAGGGCCTCCCTGACCTTGGTCTCGATGGCGGCCTGGTCGGCGAAGCCCGGGAACTTGCTGAGGAACTCGCCGAGCTTGCGGGCCTGGTCGCCGGGCAGGTCCATGCGGACCTCGCCGTAGGCCACGCTGTCGGCGGGCACGTAGCCAAGGACCGTCGCGTTTGGCGAGGACCCGGTCAGGGACAGGGTCGCGATGGCCGATACGCCGACGACCAGGGCCACGACCACGCCGGCCGCGATCCAACGCATCCGGCTGCCGTGCTTGACGAGCGTGAGCGGGACGGCCAGGCCGTCGCCTGTGTCGCCCGTGCCGCCGACGGCGGTCGTGGCGATCGGGGTCGGCGAGGTCTCGGTGATGGTGGCAGCGTCGACGGTCCTGTGGACGGCTGTGTCCGCGTCGTCCGCCGTCGGGTCGTGGCTGGGTCGTTCGAGATCGGTCATCGCGTGGTCTCCTTGGTGCGATCGGCGGCGGTCGCCGGCGCGTGGTTCATCGACGGCCCATGAGGCTGCCCAGCGCGCCACGTCGGCCGCCCCCGGCTAGCTGTTTCATGAGCTTCTGCATCTCGGCGAATTGCTTCACCAATCGATTGACATCAGGGAGGGTGGTGCCGCTGCCGGACGCGATGCGTCGTCGGCGAGAGGCGTTGAGGACGGTCGGATCGCGCCGCTCGCCCGGGGTCATCGCCCGGATGATCGCCTCGGTCCGTTTGAGATCGCCTCGGTCCACGGCGGCCTGGGCCTCGTTGGCCATGCCGCCCATGCCTGGGATCATGCCCATGATCTGGCCGATGGGCCCCATCTTCTGGACCTGCTGGAGCTGTTCCAGCATGTCCTCCAGGGTGAAGCTCGCCTTGCGCAGCTTCTCTTCCATCTTGTGGGCCTGCTTGGCATCAAAGGTCTCCTGCGCTCGCTCGACGAGGGTCAGGATGTCACCCATGCCGAGGATCCGGCCCGCCAGCCGGTCCGGGTGGAAGACCTCCAGTGCGTCGGTCTTCTCGCCTGTGCCAAGGAACTTGACCGGGACGCCAGTGACCGCGGAGATGGACAGGGCGGCCCCACCGCGCGCGTCACCATCGATCTTGGTGAGGATGAGCCCGGTGACGGGCACCGCATCGACGAAGGCCTGGGCGACGGCGACGGCTTCCTGGCCGGTCATGGCATCCACGACGAGGAGCGTCTCGACCGGCTTGACCGCGGCATTCACGGCGGCGATCTCGGCCATCAGCGCGGCGTCGACGCTGAGTCGGCCGGCCGTGTCCAGGATGACCACGTCGCGGACCTGGCGGCGGGCGGCTTCCACGCCGAGCCGGGCGATGTCCGGGACGCTGGTGCCGACCGGGGCTCGAAAGACCGGGATGTCGAGCTGCCTGCCGAGGATCTCGAGCTGGTCGGCGGCGGCCGGACGGTAGGGGTCCGCGGCCACCAGCAGCGGTCGACGTCCCTGCTTGACGATGTGTCGGGCAAGCTTGGCCGTGCTCGTGGTCTTGCCCGAACCCTGCAGGCCGACCATCGATACCACCGCGGGGTTGCCGCTCAGGTGGAACACGCGGTCGCCCTTGCCAAGGAGCGCCTCCAGCTCGTCGTGGACGATCTTGACGACGGCCTGGCCGGCGGTCAGTGAATCGAGCACGTCCGTGCCGATGGCCTGGGCGCGCACGCTGGCCACGAAGTCCTTGACGACCTTGAAGTTGACGTCCGCTTCCAGCAGGGCGAGGCGGACCTCGCGCATCGCGGCGTCCACATCGGCCTCACTGATCCGGCCACGGCCGGTCAGGGTGCCCAGGGTCTTGCGAAGGCGATCGCTGAGGGTGTCGAACACGGTTCGGGTACGGACTCCGAGGTGGTGGGTCGTGATGGGTGAACCGGATCGACGCCGCAGCGGGGCAGCGGGACGGGCCGGGTGGTGCGCGAGTTCTGACGCACCTGGACGGCGAGTGTAGCGCAGGGTCGTCGGCGATGCCGCTGGGACGATGGTCCGTGGCTCGGTGCACGGGTGCTCCGGACCGACCTGGGCACCCCGAGCGCGGTAC
>JANOTJ010000442.1:0-4495 GCA_031416295.1 Chloroflexota bacterium | reverse complement strand
ACGCCTCGCGCATCAAGCAGCGCCGGATCGGCTGACGACGGGTCGGTCGTCGGATCGGGTGACGACGCTCGGTCGTCAGTCGCGCAGGAGCGTCCGCAGGGCGGCCTTGACCCGATCCTCGAGGGTGGATCCGACTGCGAGATCGGCGAGGGCGGCGCGCGATGCGTCGCGGGCTTCGCCCAGCGAGTAGCCCAGGGCCTGGAGTGCGGCCACGACCTCGCCCTCACCTGCCGTCCCCCCAGGGCCGGCCGCCCCGCCGACGGATACGCCGGCCGCAGCGACCTTCTCCTTGAGCTCGAAGATGATCCGTTCGGCGAGCTTCCTGCCGATGCCCGGGATGGCCACCAGCATCGCCTGGTCCTGGGCCATGATCGCAAGCTGGAGGTCGGCCGTCGGGCGCGAACCGACGATGGCCAGGGCGACCTTGGGGCCCACGCCGGTGACGGTCAGCAGCAGGTTGAAGAAGCCAAGCTCTTCCGCGTTCCGAAAGCCGTACAGCGTCTGCTGGTCCTCGCGCACGAGATGGAAGGTGTGCAGCTTCAGGATCCCGCCCGGTGTGGCCGAGGCCAGGACGGCTGGTGCCGCGAACACGCGATAGCCGATGCCACCCACCTCGATCACGAGCGAATCGGCTGTGATCGCCCCGACCTTGCCCTCGACGGATGCGATCACGAAGCGGTACGCCTGGGACGCGCCTCGGAGCCCTCCCGGGCAAGGGCTTCGTGGACGGCCCGTTCGTACGCCGAGCCGCCGCGCGTGATGGGCGCCACGGCCGATCGATCCATGACCGCCGCGCTGGCGACGCCGACCCTCGAGGTTTCCGTGTTGGCCGCCCATACGGCGATCGCCAGGGCGTCTGCGGCATCGTCGGGTCGGGGCAGCGCGGCCATGCCCAGGACCATCTGGACCATCCGCTGGACCTGCTCCTTGTCCGCCGCGCCGTAGCCCGCGATGGCCGACTTGACCTCGTTGGGCGTCGCCTCCCGGACGGCGACGCCATGCTGGGCGGCCGCCAGCAGCACCACGCCGCGGGCCTGGCCGACACCCATGGCCGTCTGGACGTTGCGTGAGAAGAACAGGCGCTCGACGGCGATGACCGCCGGCGTGTGCAGCGCGAGCAGATCGCTGACCAGCCCGTGGATGGCCAGGAGCCGGGCGGGCAGTCCATCATCGGGCGATGTGACGAGACACCCGTGGTCCACTTCGCGCAGCCGTCCGCGGGTCGTCTCCACGATCCCGTAGCCCAATGCCGCCGTCCCCGGGTCGATCCCGAGGACGATCACCCGGCGACCTCCGCGAAGACGTCCTCGGGGATGTCGAAATTGGCGGTCACGCGCGAGACATCGTCAAGGTCCTCGAGCAGCTCCACGAGGCGCAGCGCCTGGCGGGCCTTGCCCGAGTCGAGCTCGACGGTCTGCTTCGCGATCATCGTGGATTCGGCCGCCTCGACCGGGATACCCGACGCCTCGAGGGCCTTGCGCACGGCCTCGAGCTCGTTCGGCGCCGTGTAGATCTCGATCGTGTCCGCGTCGCTGGTGTCCACGTCGTCCGCACCGGCGTCGATGGCGGACAGGGCCACCTCGTCGGCATCGAGGCCCGAGCGCGGGACGGAGATGAGGCCGCGCGGTTCGAATTGCCAGGCGACGGCGCCGCTGCCCGCCAGCTGGCCGCCCGACTTCGCGAACATGGAGCGCACCTCGGCGGCCGTCCGGTTGCGGTTGTCGGTCTGGGCCTCGACGAGGACCGCGATGCCGCCCGGTCCGTAGCCCTCGTACACGATCTCCTCGAACTGGTCGGCCTCGCCGCCGCCGGTCGCCTTGTCGATGGTGCGCTTGATATTGTCGGACGGCATATTCACCGCCCGAGCCTTCTCGACCGCCAGGCGCAGCCGGTAGTTGGCGTCGGGATCACCGCCACCCTGGCGTGCCGCGACGCTGATCTCGCGGGCGACCTTGGTGAAGAGCGCGCCGCGCCGGGCATCCGTGATGCCCTTCGCGCGCTTGATCGTGGACCACTTGCTATGACCTGACATCGCGGGCGAGAGTATAGCCGACTATGATGGCCGGACCCCGGTCGCAACGTTCCAGGAGGAGGCCCGTTCACGCCGATGACGATGAAGAGCGTCGACCTGCCGCACCTTCGCAGCGTCGTCCTCGCCGGCCATGTCGGGGCCGGCAAGACGACCCTCGCCGAGCAGCTCATGTTCAAGGCCGGGGCGATCTCGCGCCTGGGCAAGGTGGACGAAGGGACCGCCCATCTCGACTTCGAGCCGGAGGAGCAGCGACGACGCGAGTCGTTGAGCCTGGCGGTCGGGACATTCGAGCATGACGGGACGCGCATCTCTCTGGTCGATACCCCGGGCTACCCGGATTTCGTCGCCGACGTGATCGAAGGATTCGCGGCAGCGGACGGCGCACTCTTCGTGATGGACGCCTCGGGCGGCGTGGAGGCCGGTCTGGAGCAGGCCGTCGCGCTCGGGCGCTCGACGAACACCGCGGCCTGCTTCTTCATCAACAAGTGCGACCGTGAGAACGCGAACCCGACGGCCGCCCTTGACGCCCTGCGCGCGACGTTCGGGCACAGGATCGCCGCGATCCAGCTGGCCATCGGGGCCGCGGACACGTTCAGCGGCTATGTCGACCTGGTCCACCGCAAGGCCTACCGCTGGGATGGCCACGACGAAGTGGAGATCCCCATCCCGGACGACCTCGCCGAGGAAGTCGGACGCCGCCGGGACGAGCTGCTCGAGGCGGCGTCGGAGGCGGACGACGAGGTCATGACCAAGTACCTCGGGGGCGAGGAGATCGCCGATCACGAGCTCGAGATCTGCCTGCGCAAGGGTGTCAAGGACAGCATCCTCGCCCCGGTGCTCGTGGGCTCCGCGGCCAAGGGCATCGAGCTCCGCGGGCTGCTTGACGCGATCGTGCGCTACCTCCCCTCCCCGGCCGACGAACCGCCGGTCAGGACCACGGACAAGGCGGGCTCGACGGTCGAGGTCCCGCCCGACGAGAACGGACCGCTCGTCGTCCGGGTGTTCAAGACGACCGCCGATCCGTTCGTCGGGCGGCTCACCTACCTGCGGGTCATGTCCGGCACGCTGCGCTCGCAGACCCACGTCTGGAACACGACCCGCGAGGAGGACGAGCGGATCGGCCAGCTGCTGCTTCTGCACGGCAAGGATCAGGAGCCCATCGGCGAGCTCAAGGCGGGCGAGATCGGCGCGGTCGCCAAGCTCAACGTGACCGAGACCGGCGACACCCTGGCCACCAGAGAGACCTGGCTCGAGTTGCCCGAGCTCGAGTTCCCGGCGCCGTCGCTGGTGGTCGGCATCGAACCCGTGTCCAAGGGTGACCTCGACAAGATGGGTCCCGCGCTGCAACGGATGCTGGAGGAGGAACCGACCGTCCGGCTCGAGCGCACGGCCCTCGGCGAACAGGTCCTGGTCACCATGGGCGAGGCCCAAAACGCGGTCATCATCGAGCGGCTCAAGCGCAAATTCGGGACAGCCCTCGCCACGCACGCGCCAAAGGTCCCGTACAAGGAGACGATCCGGGGCACGACCAAGGTCCACGGCCGCTACAAGAAGCAGACCGGCGGGCACGGCATGTTCGGTGACGTCTGGCTGGAGCTCGAGCCGAACCCGGAGGGTGGCGTCGCATTCGCCGAGCGGGTGGTCGGCGGGGCCGTGCCCAAGGGCTTCTTCGCCGGCGTCGAGAAGGGCATCCGCGAGGCGGCCGCGGAGGGTGCCCTGGCCGGCTATCCCCTGTCCGACTTCAAGGCCACGCTGTACGACGGGTCGTTCCACCCGGTCGACTCCAACGAGATGGCCTTCAAGATCGCGGCCTCGATGGCCCTCAAGGACGGCGTCCAGCACGCCAAGCCGGCCCTGATGGAGCCGATCATGTCCGTCCAGATCCGGGTCCCCGAGGCGTACATGGGCGAGGTCAACCGGGACCTGAACGGGCGCCGTGGGCGAGTCCTCGGGATGGACGTCCAGGACGGGTTGCAGGTGATCTCGGCCCATGTGCCGCAGGCCGAGCTGTTCTCGTACGCGACGGAGTTGCGGTCGCTGGCCCATGGCCGCGGGTCGTTCTCGGCCACCTTCGACCACTACGACGACGTCCCCTGGCACATCGCCGAGAAGGTCATCGAGGCACACCGCAAGGAGCTCGAGTCTGCCGGCGGCCACGGCGCGGGCCATTGACCAGGATCAGGCGCGGTACGGCCCAGGGGACCTGAGCGCATCGACGAGGGTGAGCCGCCCGTCGTAGAGGGCACGGCCCACGATAGCGCCGCTGCAACCCATGGCGCGGACCGCGCTGATGTCCGCTGCCGAGGCGATGCCCGCGGACGCGATGATCGAGCCACGATCGAGGGCGATCAGCCGCTCATAGAGCGCCAGATCTGGGCCGCCCAGGGTGCCATCCCGGTCGATGGCGGTCACCTCGAATGTCGTGACTCCGACCGCCGAGAGCGACTCCAGCGCGGCCTCGAC
>JANOTJ010000441.1:0-2438 GCA_031416295.1 Chloroflexota bacterium | reverse complement strand
GCTGTGCCGACGATGAGGAGCGGACCGGCCGATCGAGTGACGAGCCGATCGAGCAGCTGGAGCAACGGGTCACCGGCCCAATGGAGGTCTTCGATCACAAAGAGGGCCGGGCCACGGGCGGCGAATGCGCTGGCAAATTTCGGCCACGCACGGGCGATGCGGTCTGCGGCGACCTGCGGTTCGAGACGTTCGAAGAGGTCCTCGGGGAAGCTGATGCCAGCGGTGGCACCGAGGGCAGGAATGGCCTCCTGGATCTCGGGTTCTGCGAGATCAATGTGACGCAGGACCTCGCTGGCTTGCGATCGAAGGCGTTCTCGGGCGACATCGGCCGGGTCGTCGAGGGAGATCTGACAGGCCTCGCGGAGCATCTCGCCGAGCGCCCAGTAGGTCGTTCCGTGGCCAACGGCAAGGCACCGACCCCGAAGCGTTGCGATCTCCGGCTGCCGCGAGCGGATGCCCGCCACGAATTCGCGAACGAGGCGACTCTTGCCGATCCCGGCCGGGCCGACGACGAGCGCGAGGCGCGGGCGAGCGGTCTCCAGGACCTCGTCGTACAGGCCAGCGAGGGTCCTCAGATCCTGGTCCCTCCCAACGAGGTTGGCCTGGAGCCGACCGACGCCCGCGGCGGCGGGCGCGGATGCCATGACCCGCCAGGCCCTGATCGGGTGGGCCTTGCCTTTGAGCTCCAGGATGATGGGAGGCCCGAAGCTAAAGTGATCGCGCGCCCGCCGGTAGGTTCGCTCGCCGACGAGGACTGTGCCCGGTTCGGCCACCTGCTCCAATCGGGCCGCGACGTTGACGGGATCTCCGGCGACGAGGATCCGTTCGACCGGCCCGCCGACCGGGACCATGACCTCGCCCGTGTTGATCCCGATCCGGACCTGGAGTTCCACGCCGTGGCGATCGCGGAATTCCTGGTTCAAAGCGGTCAGACGATCGAGCATCTCCAAGGCGGCCCGGACAGCTCGGTGCGGATCGTCTTCGCGAACCGCGGGCACTCCGAAGACGGCCATGATGGCATCGCCGATGTACCCGCGAACCGTTCCTCCCCAGTCCTCGATGATCACGGCCATCGCCCGGAAGTAGCTGTCGAGGAGCGCCCGAAGCCGCTCCGGGTCGATGCGCTCACCGAGTGCCGTCGAGCCGACCAGGTCCGCAAACAGGATCGTGACAAGCTTTCGCTCATCCCCGCGGTCGAACGAGGTCGGGGCCGAAATCATCTTCGACTCAGTCTAGATGTCGAGCCCACGTTCCAAGACTGCGATGCCCTCGCGTCGGGCGCGGGCGGATTTCGCGCACGCACCGTTCGCTGCTGTACAAGTTGTTCCACGTCGCTCTGTACCCGTCCATCTTCCCCTGACGCAACAGGCAGACGAACGAGCCTTTCACGCTGGCCCAAAAGGGCACGCTTCCCGACCCCGGCCCCGCCGTTGTGCTCCGATCGCGCCTCCCGCCTCACGAAAAGAGGTCGTCGTATGCCGTCTGATCTCCGACGTATCCCCAACGTTCGGCGACGCGCCCGTCGGGACTCATCCGGTAGACGTTGACCCTGCGCATGTCGATCTTCTTCGCGCCGCTCTGGGCACGAAGATGAAGGAGCGCGACAAGATACTCGTCGTTCGCGAGGACGCCCTCGAGGTGAGTGTCGAAGTGACCGTCCGTCTTCTTGGCAATCCGATCGAAGAGGCGAAAGACCTCGTCTGCTCCCCGGTAGTCGCCAGTCAGCGGGTTATGCCCCGGTTCGTGCCACACGAAGTCGTCGGCGAACCAGCTGCGCATGGCCTCCATGTCGCCACGCTCGAAGGCCTCGTGCGCGCTCCGAAATAGTGCGACGTTGGGATGGTCCGCCATTGGTCCCTCCTCCCTGGACGTCATTCCGCGGCATGGCGAGAGACGCTTGGCCGCGGTTGACGTGATCATAGGTCGCCGTGCCCGTCGATCCCGACGGGCGAGTGCTCGCGCCGCCGTTAGCACAGGAGGTGGAGGAGTACCTTGCCGACCTGCCCGGCCTCTACGATGCCGCGGAGCCAGCGACACAGAAGCGCATGCTGCAGGCCCTATTCGAGCGCATCGAGGTCCTTGGCTCGAACCGAGTGTGGCTGGTGCCCAGCACGGAGGCCGAGGAACGCGGACTCGGGCTGCTGTTCACAGGAGAGTTCCGCGCAAAAGTGCGTCAGACTGGTCGGGGCGAGAGGAGACAAACCACCCTTAGGCACCTTAATGTCCCGGCCAATCTGCCGCTGGAGATCGAGGTTACTGGGGTGGAGCGATGGCTGAACAGCTCGACCGCCTGACCGGATCTCGAACGCGCCCAGTTTCAAGTGATCTCGCGGGCGGGGCACGCAACACGTGGCCCGAGCCGTCACCACCGCGCCTTGTCGAGCAGCTTGGTGAAGTTGCGCTTCCGTCCGTGCGCTGCTCGCACCGAGGCGAGGTAC
>JANOTJ010000440.1:0-11687 GCA_031416295.1 Chloroflexota bacterium | reverse complement strand
AGCGCACCGTCGTTGCGGGTCAGTTCGCGCAGGTCCTCGAGGAACCCTGGTTCGGGCGGGATGACCCCGACATTGGCGGCCACAGGCTCCACGATGACGGCCGCGATGCGCCCCGCGTGCTCGGCGAATGCGTAGGCGACGGCAGTCCGGTCGTTGTAGGGCAGGATGATCGTCGAGGCGGCGGTCGCCGTCGTGACCCCGGCACTGCCCGGGATGCCGAGGGTGGCCACGCCCGAACCGGCCTGGGCCAGCAATCCGTCGCTGTGCCCGTGATAACCGCCCGCGAAGGCGACCACGAGCTCGCGGCCCGTCGCGGCCCGGGCGACCCGGACGGCACTCATCACCGCCTCCGTCCCGGACGAGGTGAAGCGCAGGCGCTCGACCGAGGGCATCCGGTCGCGGATCCGCTCGCCGAGCTCGATCTCGAGCGGGCCGGTCGCACCGAGCGCGAACCCGTCGCGCAGCGCTGCGCCGATCGCGCCGACGACCGCCGGGTGGGCGTGCCCGAGGATGGCCGGTCCCCAGCCGCCGATGTAGTCGAGATACCCGTTGCCGTCCACGTCCCGGACGTACGCGCCACGCCCCGAGGCGAGGATGAGCGGATCCCGGCCTACGGACCGGAAGGCGCGGACGGGGCTGTTGACGCCGCCCGGGAAGAGGTCCGCGGCACGCTCGCGGAGGTCGGACTGGGTGCGCCCCGAGGAGCGGGTGAGTGCGGTCACTGCGGCCCGCCGATCATCGCCACGAACTCGTCGATGGTCCGGCGCAGGCCCAGCAGGATCGGGCGGTCGTTGACCGTGGAGCGGCGACTCTCCGTCCCGCGCAGCTCGCGGACGAGCTCACCGAACCTGGGCAGGTCATCGGTGTCGTAGGCCACCAGGAAGTCCCCGTCGTCCATGCCGAACGACGCCGCCAGGAGCTGGCGGACATCGGGATACGTGCGGCCCACGCGCATGTGCTCGTTCATCACGCCCTGGCGCGCTTCGCGGCTCAGGAGGTACCAATCGGCCGACTTGGTGAACGGGTAGACGATGAGGTAGCGGCGCGGATCGCCGTCGAGGATGGAACGTTCCTGGCCCGTCGGCTTGGCCACGTATTGCGAGGGCATCGTGACCCCGAGGATGCTGTGGCGGACCGCCAGCGAGCGACCCAGGCCGGACCTCGCGAGCCGCGCGGCCGCGGCCTCCAGCGCCTCGACCGAGTCGGCCAGGCGGAGCAGGAGCAGATCGACGCCGGGCTCGAGACCGACACTCGAGTAGACGAGCGTGCGCACCCCAGTCGCCGTCGAGGCCGCCTCGGCCGCAGCGAGGGCGTCGGCGTCCGTCGCCCGCTCGTCGTCGGGCAGGCGCCGCCAGGCGGGATCGAGGCCGAGCCCGACCGCCTGCACGAACACCCGGAGCTCCTCGGTCATCGTGCCGACCCCGCCGCGAGACCGGAGCGCTCCTCGGCGATCCAGCCCGCGAGATCCGCGGCCGCGTAGGTGATCACGATGTCCGCACCGGCCCGGACCATGGCCGTGACGCTCTCGATCATGGCCCGACGGCCGTCGATCCAGCCACGCTCGGCGGCTGCGGCGATCATCGCGTACTCGCCACTGACCTGGTACGCGGCGACGGGCAGGTCGAAGGCCGCGCGCGCGGCGACGATATGGTCGAGGCACGGCAAGCCCGGCTTCACGAGCAGGAGATCCGCGCCCTCCGCCACGTCCTGGCGGAGTTCGCGCAGGGCTTCGCGGCCGTTGGCCGGATCGAGCTGGTAGCCGCGCCGGTCGCCGAACGCGGGCGTGCTCCCGGCTGCCTCGCGGAACGGTCCGTAGAACGCCGAGGCCGTCTTGGCGGCATAGGCCATGATCGCCGTCGACTGCCAGCCCGCGGCATCGAGCGCCGTCCTGATGGCCGCCACCTGACCGTCCATCATCGCCGACGGTGCCACGATGTCGGCGCCGGCCTCGGCCTGGCTGACGGCTGCCGCAGCCAGGCCATCGAGGGCCGCGTCGTTGTCCACGGCGCCGTCGCTCGAGACGGGCCCACAGTGGCCGTGCGCGGTGAATTCACACAGGCACGTATCGGCGATGGTCGCGATGGGCAGGCCGTCAGCGCGGATCAGGCGCAGGGTCGCCTGGACCGCCCCGTCGCGGTCCCACGCCCCGGACCCAGCCGCGTCCTTGTCGTCGGGCAGGCCGAACAGGAGCACGCCGCCGACGCCCAGCTCGACCAGGCGCGCCGCCTCCGCGCGCGCCGTATCGGGCGAGAAACGGGACACCCCGGGCATCGACCCGATCGACTCGCGGATGCCCGCGCCGGAGCGCACGAAGAGCGGCGCCACGAGCATCGCGGGATCGAGGCGCGTCTCCCTGACGAGGGCGCGCAACGCCGCCGTTCGGCGCAGCCGCCGCCCGCGCACGGTCGGTCGCGGGAGCACGGGCGAGGCCGTGGACGGTTCGGACGAGAGATCGATCACGCTGACTCCTGCAGTGCACGGATGGCGTCGGCCGCGGTCTGCGCGACGACCCCTGACTCGGGCGATGAAGCCACGGCGATCACCGAGAGGCCAAGGTCGCGTGCGGCCGACGCCGTGGACGGCCCGATGGCCACGACCGGGATGTGCCGAGCGCCGGCAACCTGCCCGATCGCGGTCGCGAGGCGAAGCCAGCCCCGGACCGTGGATCCGCTGCTGGCCAGCACCGCCGCGGGACCACCACGCAAGGCCGCAGCCATCGCGACACGAGAGGTCGGAGGCGCCTCCACGGTGCGGTAGACGACGACGGACCGAACGATCGCCCCGAGGGTGACCAGGCGGTCGGGCAGTGCGCCATCGGCGAGGTCGCCGCGCGGGATGAGGACGCGCGCGCCACGGGCCAGCGGGATGGCCTCGGCCAGGGCTGCGCTGGTGGCGCTCGACGGGCGGATGGTCACGACCACGCCCGCCGCCCGCAGCGCTCGCGAGACGGACGGTCCGACGGCCGCCCAGCGGGGACCCGCCATCGCGCCGAGATCGACCTCGGCGCGGGCAGCGGCCGCGACCAGCGCGTCGACCGCGTTGACGCTCGAGATGACGACCCAGTCGCTGTCGGAGATGGAGCGCACGACCTCGTCGAGGACCGCCTCGGGCTCGGGCTCGATGGCGATGGTCGGCACGGACACCGGCGCAAGACCGCGATCGACGAGCGCCAGCCGGGTCGCCGCGGACCCTGCCCGCGCCCGGGTGACGATGACCCGAGGCCAGCCCAGGGCGTCGGCCGAGGCAACGGCCGCATCCGCGACACCTTCCAGGGCAGCCAGGATCGCGGCCGCATCGCCGGCCTCGGTGACCGACGCGGCCGAGCCATGGGCCACGATGGTGCCGTCCGGCGTCGCATAGCCCGCGTGCACGGAGAGGCCCTCGCCGGTGACCCGAGCCAGCGCCCCGAGCGGCGCTCGACAACCACCACCGGACGCCGCGAGCAGGCGCCGCTCCGCGGTCACGGCGCGCCGCGTCGCGGCGTCGTCGAGACGTGCCACGAGCTCGGCCGTGGCCGTGTCGTCACTGCGCACCTGTACGGCCAGGGCGCCCTGCCCGGGTGCCGGCGGCATGACCTCGGTGGGCACGACCAGGGAGATCCGGTCCGTGCGCCCGAGGCGCATCAGCCCGGCGCGGGCCAGGACGAGGGCGTCCGTCTCACCCGAGTCAAGACGGCGCAGCCGCGTGTCCACGTTGCCGTGGAGCGGATGGACCACGAGGTCCGGCCGACAGGCGCGCAGGAACGCGGTCCGGCGCGGGCTGTCTGTGCCCACCCGCGCTCCCTGGGGCAGGTCGTCAAGGCTGCCCAGCTGCCGACCGTCGGGCAGGACGAGCACGTCCTCGGGCGCCCCGCGTTCCAGGTACGCGGCGATCCTGAGTCGCGGGTCCTCGTCGGTCGGCACGTCCTTGGCGCTGTGCACGGCGAGGTCCACGCTCCCGTCCAGCAGGCCCTGTTCGATGGCCGTGACGAAGGCGCCCTCGCCCCACGGCGTGTCCGGCGAGCGGCGGTCGCCCTCGGTCACGATCTGCTCCAGGCGCGCCGTGACACCGACCAGCGCCAGGCCGTCGGCAACGAGCCGTGCCTGGACCATGGCCAGCGCACTCGCGCGCGTGCCGATCCGGAGCATGCTCGTCACGGTCCGAAGAGCTCGTCCAGCGCTCGCTCGCGGCCGCCGTCGCGGTCGCTGGCCAGGCGCGCGAGCGGTTCGCGGAAGAGCCGCGCCGACAGGGCACGGGTCAGCTCATCGAGGTCGGTGCGCCGCGAGGGTTCGAGATCGGGCCGGTGCCGAAGGTACGCATCCATGACTTCCTGGCGGTGGCGCTCCACGCGCTCCGCGAGGCGGTCGGCGGCCGGTCGACCACGACCCGCGACGGCCTCGAGATAGGCGGCCAGCGTCGCCTCGGCATGACGCTCCAGGCGCGCCCGGTAGTGCCTGGTCGCAGGGTCCGACCCGACGTCCCGATCGAGCCCGTCGATGTCGATGGCGCGCTCGCCGAGCCCATCCCGGACGCCGCTCGGGAGCGCTGGCGGATTCGACAGGTCGATGACAAGGTCACGGGTCGCGATCGCCTCGGCCGTGGCCGCGCGCACCAGCCAGGGTCCCGCCAAAGCGACGATGACCACGTCGAAGCCCGACATCCGCTCGGCCCCCGGATCGAATGGGACGGCCAGGGCCCCGATCACCCGGGCCATCTCTGTCGCGCGGCCAGGATCGCGCGACGCGACCGAGACAACGGCCGCGCGCCGGCTCGCCGAGTCGGCCACGAGGCGACCTATCTGGCCGGCTCCGACCACGAGGACCTGTCGCCCGTCCAGCGGCCCGACGACGCTTTCGGCGATGGCCATGGCGCGGCCGGCCAGCGACGTCTCCAGGCGCGGACGCCACGACCGACCGATGCGGCCGGCCCGAAGGGCGTGGTCGACGAGCAGTCCGAGGTCGCCCGTGACCGAGCGGCGCCGGCGCACGTCGGCCACCGCGGAGCGGATCTGGTGCAGGATCTGATCCTCGCCGACGACCGCGGATTCGAGGCCGAGAGCCAGCCTGATCACGTGCGACGCGGCGTCGACTCCATGCAGGCCGCGCAGCCCGGTCGTCTCGTCCAGCGTCGAGGGCGCCGGGGCAGCGCTGGTCTCCAGCAGGATCTCGACGCGATGACAGGTCGCGACGAGGATCCCGTCGAGCGAACTGGCTGCCGCCGTCGCCCGCGGCAGGATCGTCACCCGTCGCTCGACCGACACATCCGGGGCCGCCGCCACGAAGACTGCGACCTGCGGCTGCACTTCGACCGTCACCGTTCAGGTTCGGCGTGCAGCCCGAAATTCGGACGCCGCGTGCG
Source organism: Chloroflexota bacterium (assembly GCA_031416295.1). GTDB lineage: Bacteria > Chloroflexota > Limnocylindria > Limnocylindrales > CSP1-4 > SPCO01. Next base: position 6,350 of record JANOTJ010000440.1, on the reverse strand, counting down.
CGTCGTGGACCCAACGATGTGCCGGATGCTGTGTCCGCTCATCGTCGCCACGAGCAGGCGATCGAGCGCCGAATCGGCATCGGCGAGGAGTCGGGTCGCCTCCTCCGTGTCGAAGCCACGGCGCCGGGCGACCGCCCCGATCTCGGCGAGGAACGGGCGACGGAAGGCAAGGAACCCCTCGACGACGTCGCTCATCGCGAGGGCCAGGTCGGCTCCTCGGCGTCCGTACTCGGCGGCCATCGCGGTGGCCTCGGCGAGGTGGTGTCGACGCGCCTCGGACTCGGTCGCATCGAGGTGGGCGATGAGTTGGAAGGCCAGACGACGCCCGAGCTGGCGGAAGACCTCGCGATCGTCGGGGCCGAGGGCGGCGAGCCAGGCCGCGTCGCGAGCGACCGGTGCCGATCCGCGCTGGTAGGCGCGCGACAGCCGCGCCGGGGTCAGACCGGAGGATGACAGCTCGGGGCGCCGCGTTCTATCCGCCGGGAGCATGCGCTCCAGGGCCGATCGGTCGAAACGGCGGTGTCCGCCGGGCGTCGTGAACGGCTTGAGCCGTCCCGATTCGGCCCAGCGCCGCACCGTGGCTCCGGACACGCCGAGCAACCGGCTGGCGTCACCGAGGCTGAGCCAATCCGCACCTGCGCGGTCGGGTCGGGCGGGTTGATCGTGTCGGCGACGAGTCGGCATCGGGCGGGCAAACCTGCGCAAATCTATGCAAAACGCTCGGAGTGCTGGTCACGATATCGCATCCCGCGAACCAGTGCACCGGCGCCGGCTCGGCTCCCGTACGATCGACCCATGCGATTCGGCGCGGCGTTCTGGGTCAACCGATGCACCTGGCCGGATCTTCGCGATGCCGCCCTCGCTGCCGAAGCGGCGGGCTGGGACTCACTCTGGATCGACGATCACCTGCTCGCCGACGAAGGCGACCCGGACGACGCCAAGCTCGAGGGCTGGACGACCCTGGCCGCGCTGGCCACGTTGACCACGAACGTCCGGCTGGGCCTCCTCGTCGGAGCCAACACGTTTCGGACGCCTGGCTTGACGGCCAAGCTCGCGACCACACTCGATCACCTGTCTGGCGGCCGGGCCGTGCTCGGGCTCGGAGGGGGTTGGTTCGAACGCGAGCACGCAGCCTTCGGCATCGACTTCGGGACGGGCTTCGGCGAGCGGCTGGATCGCCTGGACGAGGCGGTCTCGCTCATCCGGCGGCTGCTCGACGGCGAGCGCATCGCGGCCCACGACGGCCGCTTCTACCGGCTTCGCGATGCGCTCTGCGAGCCGCGCCCGGTCCAGGCCCGCCTGCCCATCCTCATCGGCGGCTCCGGGCCGACCAAGACCCTGCGCACGACCGCCCGCGATGCCGACCTGTGGAACGGCTATGGGCCGCCAGCGGCGATCGCCGCCACGTCGGCGATCCTGGCCCAGCGTTGCGCGGAGATCGGCCGACCCTTCGAGACGATCGAGCGCACGGTCACCACCCACCTCGTCATCCGCGACAGCGCCGAGGTCGCGCGCGACGCGTGGTCCGTGACCGCCCGGCGCCACGGCCTGGATGGTCGGATCGCCGCGGACGGCACGGAACACGGCCTGACCACGGGTGGGTCACCGGCCGAGGTCGCTGCCGACCTCCGGGGCTACCGCGACATCGGCATCGGCGAGATCATCGTCGTGTTCCGGGACCCCTTCGACCTGGCGACCATCGAGCGCATCGGGGAGCTGCGCGAGGCGCTCGACCGCAGCTGAGCCGGCCGGAAAGAGGACCGTCTCGATCTCGCGCAGGCGCAGGCTGACCGCGTCGCCAAGGCGCAGGCGCCGGACGGCGTGCCCGGCCTCGACCCACAGCCGTTCCCCGTCGCTGGCGGCGACCTCGTACAGGATCTCGGTGCCCGCGAAGCGCCTGCGCAGCACCCGCCAGGACGACCCGTCAGCCGGCCCGTCGGGCGCCTCGATGACCTCGAGGTGCTCCGGGCGCAGGACGACCAGACCCCGGCCGCGGTGGGCGGCACTGCCCTTCCCGACCAGTCGGACCGCCCCGAAGCGAGTGACCGCGAAGCCGTCGCGCGCCTCGCCGTGGACGAGATTGGTCGTGCCCACGAAGGTGGCCACGAAGGGCGTGGCTGGCTCGCCGTAGACCACCTCCGGGGCGTCGATCTGCTCGACTCGGCCGCGGACCATGACCGCCATCCGGTCGCCCAAGGTGAGCGCCTCGTCCTGGTCGTGGGTCACGAACACGGCCGCTGCCGAGGCGGCCCGCAGGATCTCTCGGACGTCGCCGCGGAGCTGCGTCCGCAGCGCAGCGTCGAGGGACGAGAACGGTTCATCGAGAAGGACCACGTCGGGACGCGGCGCGAGCGCCCGGGCGACGGCCACCCGCTGCTGCATGCCGCCCGAAAGCTGATGCGGCATGCGCCCGCCGGCATCGGGCAGGTCCACGAGCTCCAGGAGCTCGCGGATACGCACCTCGCGGTCCGGATCGTGACGCAGCCCGTAGCCGATGTTGTCGCGCACCGACAGGTGCGGGAACAGGGCCACGTCCTGGAAGACCATCCCGACCCGGCGCCGCTCCGGCGGCACGGACGCCCCACCGCCGGCCACGCGGCGACCGCCGATCTCGATGGTCCCGGTGTCCGGCGAGTCGAGGCCCGCGATCAGGCGCAGGACGGTGGTCTTGCCGCAGCCCGATGGCCCAAGGACCGTGAGCATCTCGCCGGGCCAGACGTCGAGGTCCACCGAATCGACCGCCACCACGTCCTCGAACCGGCGGCCGAGGCCTTTGACCCGGACCGCGAACTCGTTCACCGCGCCTGCTCCTCGGACCGTACCAGCAGGGCGACCGTGCCGATGGACAGGACGACCAGCAGCGCCGCGGGCGCCGCCGCCCGGGCGTAGAACCCGCTGCTCGCCGCATCCCAGATCTCGGTCGCCAGGGTCTCGAAACCGATCGGCGCGAGGAGCAGGGCCAGTGGCAACTCCTTGACCACGGTCAGGAAGACGAGCGCGCCGCCGGCCACGAACGCCGGCCGCAGGAACGGCAGGGTCAGCCGCGTGAACGCCCGGACCGGCCCATCGCCGAGCGTCCGCCCGGCCTCCTCGAGGCGCGGCCCGGCGGTGACCAGCGCCGCGCGCACGCCACCGATGGCCTGGGGCATGAAGCGCAGCGCGTAGGCCAGGACCAGCAGGGCCAGCGTCTGGTACAGGACGGGCACGGTCCGGGTGGTCAGGAAGATGAGGGCGAGGGCCACCACGATGCCCGGCAGGGCATAGCCCGCGAACACCGCGGATCCGACCAGGCGGGCCAGCCGCGAGCGATGGCGCGCAGCGAGCAGGGCGACCGGCAGGGCCAGCGCGACCGCGGCGATGGCGGCCGCAGCACCGATCAGGAAGGTGCCCGCGGCAACGTCCAGGACCAGCCGGACGGGCTCGCCTGCGATGATCCCGCGGACCAGCCACCAGCCGATGGTGCCGACCGGCACGACCAGGGCCAGGCCGACGACCGCGGAACAGAACGCGACGGCCGGCCATCGCCAGCGTCCGAGGGCGACGACCGTCGGCGGACGGCGGCGGGTCGACGCAGCGTAGCTCCCGGCCCGGGCGCGCAGGCGGCCCTCACCAACGGTCAGGGCCAGCGTGATGGCCACGAGCCCGAGGGCCAGGATGGCCGCCAGCGAGCGATCGAACGACGCCCCGTACTGCTGGTAGATGGCCCGGGCGAGGCTGTCGAACTGGAGCAGGCCCACGGCCCCGAAGTCCGAGAGGGCATACAGGACGGCGAGCAGGGCGCCGGCCACGACGGCCGGGACGAGGACCGGCAGGGTCACCCGCCGGAAGACGGTCATCCGGCGGTCGCCGAGCAGCCGCGCCGATTCCTCCACGGCCGGGTCGAGACGCAGGATCGCCGCTCGCGTCGCAAGCGCCACGTACGGGAACGACACGAGGGTCAATACGAATGCGGCTCCAGGCAGCCCGCCGATGGACGGCAGGCGCTCCACGCCGAGCGGCGCGAGCAGGCCCTGGAGTGTGCCCTGCGGCCCGAAGAATGCCAGGAACGCGAAGCCCACCACGTACGATGGGAGGGCCAGCGGGATCGCCGTGAGTACGGCCCAGGCGCGCCGGCCGGGCAGGTCCGTCCGGGTGGTCAACCAGGCGATGGGCACACCCACGACGATGGCGCCAACGCCCACGCACAGCCCGAGTGCGACGGTCCCGACCACGATCCCGATGGTCCGCGGCCGCAGCACGAAGTCGAGGGCGCCGACCTCGACCTCGAGCGCCCGGATCACGAGGTACACGAGGGGCAACAGGGCCAGCGCGGCGATGATCAGACCGATCGCTGCAAGCGGCCACGGGGCGCGTGGATCGCGCGGCGCCGAGCGCGCTCGACCAGCCCTCGTGATCGGCCGGAGCGGCAGCCGTGGTCGGGCGAGGGCGGTCACTACAGGACGCCCGCCTCCTGGAGGAGCCGGAGCGTGCCGTCGAGATCGGCGAGGTCCGAGAGGTCGATGGCGGGGCCCTGGATGTCCGCGAGCGGAGGCAGGGCCGGATCGGCGGCGACGCCGGCGATCAGCGGGTACTCGCGCGTCACCGTCGAGAAATACGCCTGACTCTGCGCAGACAGGAGGAAGTCCACGAAGGCCGCGGCCGCGGCCGGGTTCTTCGAGGTCGTCAGGATGCCGACGCCCGCGACGTTGACGAGCGAACCCGGGTCGTCGCCCTCGAGGAATCGGTTGCGGACCGGGAAGCTCTCGCCCTGCTCCGCGATCGCCGCGAGCAGGTAATAGTGGTTGATGAACCCGACCTCGACCTCCCCCGCGGCGACCGCCGCGAGGACCGCGGAATTGCCCTCGTAGGCCTTGGGCTCATTGGCCACGATCCCTTCAAGCCAGGCCTTCGCCGCCTCGTCGCCCTTGAGCACCCGATACGCGGTCACGAAGGACTGGAACGAGGCGTTCGTTGGCGCCCAGCCGATCTTGCCCTTCCAGGCCGGATCCGTGAAGCCATCGATAGTCGTCGGCAGATCGGCCTCCGAGAGGACCCGCGAGTCGTAGACGACGACCCGGGCCCGGCCGGAGACGCCGACCCACAACCCGTCGTCGGCGCGGAACCTCGGCTCGACTTTGGCGAGGCTGTCGGGATCGATCGGCGCGAGACGGCCCTCGGCGGCCACGGCACCGAGCGCCCCCGCGTCCTGCGAGAAGAAGACGTCCGCCGGCGAAGCAGCGCCCTCCTCGAGGATGGTCGCGGCGAGATCCGTCGTCCCCGCATAGTCCACCCGGACGTCGAGACCGGTCTCGGCCTCGAAGCGCGCGATGAGCGGGCCGACCAGCTCCTCGCTGCGCCCGGAGTAGATGGTCAGGGTGCCACCGAGGGCCGCGGACGGGGCCGGCTCTGAGGACGGGTCGGTGGTCGTGGCAGGGGACGCTGTCGAGGCCGGACCGCTGGCCGTCGGGCTGGCCCCGGTCCCCGCGCACGCGGCGAGGAGGAGCGCACTGGCAACGGTCAGGGCGAGCGGGCGAGACACGGAACGCACGGTCGTTGGGCCTCCAGGGGACGTCGGTCGAGGTGGACGGCCGGATGGTAAACGGACCTGCGGGACATCGTCAAGCGTGCCTGCTCGCGAGTATCAAGGTGCCTTGTCATTCGGAGCGGATGCGCTGCTGCGCGACCACAGCTCGGTAGCCAGGAGCTCCGCGTCGAGCGAGCTGACGATGGCGATGGCCAGGGGTGTTGCGAGGCCTGGGCCGCCGGTCGGCGGCACATCCACGAGGGTCCCTCCCCTTGCCCGCAGCACGCGCACGAGCTCACCATCGGCCGCGTCGCCCGGGTAGCGCAGGACCTCCAGGCCGGGCCAGGCGAGATACACGCCGACGTGCAGCCATTCACCGGTCGCGCCGGCGTGCGCCGGGAGCCGCGGCGCCTCGCGGAGCATCAGCGCAGCCTGTCCTGCGAGTCCGGCCAGGGCGGCGTCGGCCACGACATCGATGGCGGGCGCGCCGTCCAGGGCGTCGGCGGCGCTCCGAACCCAGGCATGACTCGTGACGAGGCGCGCCCGCAACGCGGGCACGAGCGGCCGCAACTCGGCCACCTCGGCTGTGCCCGTGAGCAGCGCCAGGGCGGCGAGCGTGGCCCGGAACGTTCGACAGGCGATCCCCGAGGCCTCCGGCCCGGCGTGCAGGGGCACAACCGTGTCCGCGACGGCGGCCAGGGGTGAAGCCGGGTCGTTGGTGATGGCGACGACCCGGCTGGTTCCCCGATGGCGCTGGGCGGCCGCGATCACCTCGGGCGTCCGTCCCGAGGCCGAGATCGCGACGAGAGTCAGGTCCGCCGCGGGCGCCGTGGCCGCGGCCTGGTCG
>JANOTJ010000439.1:0-5830 GCA_031416295.1 Chloroflexota bacterium | reverse complement strand
ATGACCCGTTCGCTCCTGGTCCCGCACGCCTACGTGCACATGGAGATCGATGCCGCGAATCTCGTGCGCGCGAGAGAGCGCGCCAAGCGCGACTACCAGGCTCGCGAGGGCATCTCGCTGTCGTACGTCCCGTTCGTCATCAAGGCGGCCGTCGAGGCGCTCCGGCGCTACCCGACGTTCAACGCTCACTGGACCGAGGAGGGACTCCTCGCCAAGCGGCGTATCCACATGGGAGTCGCCGTGGCCGTTGACGATGGCCTGCTCGTGCCGGTCGTGCGAGACGTGGACCAGTTGAGCATCAGCGGCCTCAACCGGGCGATCGCGGACGTCGCGGCCCGGGCGCGCGCGGGCAAGCTGAAGCTGGACGACTACGGCGGCAGCACCTTCACCATCGACAACACCGGTTGGTTCGGATCCAACCTGACGATGCCCATCATCAACGTGCCCGAGGTCGCCATCCTGACCATGGAAGCGATCACCAAGCGGGCCGTCGTGCTGGAGACGCCCGACGGCGACGTCATCGCCATCCGGCCGATGATGAACATGGTCCTGGCCATCGACCACCGGGCCAATGACGGGGCCCAGGCAGCCGCCTTCCTCAAGGTGGTCAAGCAGGGCCTCGAGGGCGTGGGGCCGGAAACCCCGGTCTACTGAGCCCGGGACTGGCTGCCGCGCGCCCGTCGCACATGGACATCCTGGTCACCGGCGGCGCCGGGTTCATCGGTGGCGCCGTCGTCCGGCAGCTCGTCGCCCGGGGCGACAGGGTCGTGGCCATCGTCCGCGATCCCGCCCGGGCCACGGCCCTGCGCGACCTCGGGGTGGAACTGCGCACGGGCGATCTGACCCGGACGCCAGCCATCGTCGATGCGATGCGCGGCTGCGACGCCGTCATCCACCTGGCCGGCGACTACCGGATCGGGATACCCGCCAGGGAGCACCCGGCGATGCTCGACGCGAACGTCGGCTCCACGGCTCGAATGCTGGATGCTGCCGCGACGTCGGGCATCGCCCGGATGGTCTACGCCTCTACCGTCAATGTCTTTGGCGATACTGGTGGCCGCATCGTGGACGAACGCTACCGGCGCGACCTCGGCGACGGCTTCCTGTCGTACTACGACGAAACCAAGTTCCTGGCCCAGCGCGCGGTCGAGGAGCGGGTCGCGACCGGCCTGCCCGCGGTCATCGCGATCATCGGCACGACCTATGGCCCGGGCGACCACTCCGCGCTCGGCGCGGAACTGGAGGTGGCCTACCGGGGAACGGCCCGCTACGTCGCGCTCGGCGACACCGGCATCACCGCCGTTTATGTCGAGGACGTTGCGGCGGGCTTGATCGCCGCACTCGATCGCGGACGAGTCGGCGAGTCGTACATCCTCGGCGGCGAGAACCTGCGGCTGCGCGATGCGATGGCCGTGGCCGCACGTGTGGCCGGGCGACGGCTGCCGCGCCTGGAGATCCCGGACGCGATGATCCGCATCGGTTCGAAGGTGCCGGCGCTGCTCGCCCGGTCGGTCGGCCTCCCGGATGATCTGCGCGAAGTGGCCCGCGCCTCGCTCGGGGTCACCTACTGGGCCTCGTCGGCGAAGGCCGCCACGGAACTCGGCTATCGGCCGCGCGACCTCGCCAGCGGGTCGCGGGCCGCCTTCGGGAACGACTGAGCGCCCACCGTGCCACGCGTCCTGACCGGTTTCACCCCGTTCCTGCTCGCCGCGGTCGTCGGTGGCTGCGTCCTGCAGGGGCCGGCCCTGGACGGACCGATCGCCGTCAACCTGCACATCACGACGACGCCGTCGTCGGTCGAGGTGGATGCCCCCGGCTGGTTCGCCGAGGAGACGGCCGTGTACCTGTGCTCGGCGGAACCGCCGGTGCTTCCCGAGCCCGGTCCCGATCGGGTGGGCTGGCGGCCGGGCGACGCGTGCCATGCGTACGGGACGGTTCCCAGCCGTGACGGTCTGCGGATCGGCCTGCCCATTGACTCCCTGGCCGGGGAGCCGTGGCCGGCCTTCGCGGCGGCCGAGGACTGGTACGTGTACCTGCTCGAGGTCGATGGCGATCGGGTCGTGAGCGCCGTCCGGTCGCGCTTCGGGGCACCTCGCGACATCGTCGCGTTCTGAGACGAGCGACTACACTCCACCCATGGCCCGTGAGCTCCCGATCTTCGAACCGCCGACGCCCGGCGGGACGGCTCAGCAGACCCCCGGTCGTGCCGATCTGCCCATCTCCATCGGCGGCGGTCTGGTCGGCCTCCCGGCCGCGGACGGCTCCGTTGCGCAGCGTCGCCATCCCGACTGGATCCGGGCGCGCATGCCGTCGGGCGACAACTACCACGAACTCAAGGGTCTCCTGCGCGGCCTGGACCTGAACACGGTCTGCGAGGAAGCCCGCTGCCCCAACATCGGCGAGTGCTGGGACCAGCGCACGGCCACGATCATGATCCTCGGCGACACCTGTACCCGGGCCTGCGGGTTCTGTGCCGTCAAGACGGGCCGGCCGACCTGGTTCGACGACGATGAGCCGCGGCGCGTCGCCGAAGCCGTCTCGGCCATGCATCTCGAGCACGTCGTCGTCACGAGCGTGGCCCGTGACGACCTGCCCGACGGGGGCTCGGGCATCTTCGCCGAGACGATCCGTCAGATGCGCGGTCGTTCGCCGGGCATGGGCATCGAGGTCCTGATCCCGGATTTCGACGGCTCGGATGACCGGCTGCGGACGGTGATGGACGCCCGGCCCGACATCCTCAATCACAACCTGGAGACCGTGCGGCGCCTCCAGAAGCCGGTCCGCAGACGCGCCCGCTGGGATCGCTCGCTGTATGTCCTTGCGCGAGCCAAGGCGATGGCCGGCGAGATCGGCTACCCGGTCCACACGAAGTCCAGCCTGATGGTCGGTCTGGGCGAGACACGCGACGAGCTCCAGGAGGCGTTCGAGGCGCTGCGCACCAACGATGTGGACATCCTGACTGTCGGCCAGTATCTGCGGCCGTCGCTCCAGCACCTCCCGCTGGAGCGCTACTACCATCCGGACGAGTTCGCCGAGATGAAGACGGCGGCCCTCGCGCTCGGCTTCAAGCATGTCGAATCGGCACCGCTCGTGCGCTCCAGCTACCACGCCCGCGACCAGGTGCCGGGAGCCGAGCTCAAGCGTCTGCGCCGCCAGGCGAGCATCGATGCAGAGGGCCGGGTCGTCCCGCTCGCCGGCTGATGGCACGACAACTCGCCCGGCGCGTTCCCCTCGCTGAGTTGCACTGTCATCTGGGCGGCGCGGTGACGCCGGCGATCATGTGGGGCATCGCCCACTCCCAGGGAATCAAGCTCCCGACCAAGGACTACTGGGAATTCCGGGACATGATCACCGTGTCGCGCAGGACCCGCTCCTTCGATGGCTATCTTCAGCTCTTCCACTGGACCGAGCTCATCCAGAGCTCACCGCTGGCCGTGGAGCGCGCCGTGTACGAGGTCGTCGGCGGGGCCTACCGCAAGAACAATGTGACGACCATGGAGTTGCGCTTCAACCCGATGAAGCGCAACCGCGGCGGCGAGCAGGACCTGGATCACATCGTGGCCGCGGCCGTGCGGGGCATGGATCGAGCCAAGCTCGAGTACCCGATCCGGCCCGGCCTCATCTTCTGCCTGGACCGTGCCTTTCCCTACGAACTCAACGAGATCATCGCGGAGAAGGCCATCAGCTGGCGGGACCGCGGCGTGGTCGGCATCGATATCGCCGGTCCCGAGTCGTCCACCTTCCGGGTCGCCGACTATCGCCGGCTATTCCGCCGTGCGCGCCAGTTCGGCCTGGGCCTGACCGTCCACACCGGCGAGTCAGGACCGGTCGAGGAAGTCGGGCGCGTCGTGGAGCTGCTCGAGCCGGACCGGCTCGGTCACGGCGTGAAGGCCGCCTACGACCCCCGGGCGATGGCCATGATCCGGGAACGAGGGATCGTCCTGGAGCTGTGTCCGACGTCCAACCTCAACACCAGGGTCGTCTCAGGCTGGGACGAGTTCCGCTGGATCTTCGATCAGTTCCGGCGCAACGAGGTGCGCTTCACCATCAACACCGACGGCCCGGAGATGCTCAAGACCTATATCCGCGACGAGATGTCGACACTCGGGCGCCTCGGCATCCTGACCGTGGCCGACCAGGAGCATGCCGCCGCGACCTCGCTCGCTGCGTCGTTCGTGCCCAACGTCAGCGACGTGCCGCCGCCCGTCCGCGAGCCGGCGCGCCGCAACGCCGTGGAGCGCGAAGAGGCCTAGGCCTCGGTCAGTCGGCGACGTCGCCGATGCGGTAGGTGCAGCTGCGGTCGCCGGCGGCGATGTGGCTCTCGCGTTCGACCGTCGTGCCCAGGATCTCGCGGAACAGGTCGAGCTCCGTCTGGCAGGCCGCGGCATGCTCCGACGAGATCTGGTGGATGGCGCAGTTGCGCTCGATCAGTCGGATGACCCCGCCCTGGCCCACGACGGCCTCGGCGATGTAGCCCTGCTCATCCTGGATGACCGCCAGCTCGCGCGCTCGCTCGACGAGGGGCGCATCCGGGGGGAGTCGATCGGCCATGCGCTGGCGCACGCGATCCCGGGTGATGCGCCGGCGCTCATCGAAGACCCCTTCGACGAGCTGCTCGCCGCCGATGGCCCGGATGGCCGCCAGGAGCCCCGTGGCCAGACCGTCGTAATTGGTCGGGAAGAGGTCCTGGGCCGCGTCGGTGACGTCGTACTCGTGACGTGGACGGCCGACGCCATGGCGGATCGCCTGGCGACTGACGAGGCCCGCCGCCTCGAGCGCATGGAGCTGCTGCAGGACCCCGGTCCGGGACAGCCCGAGGCTGCTCGCGAGTCGTTCGGGGCTGCTTGGGCCGTCGTGGCGGAGACGGAGCAGGAGCTCTCGCCGCAGCGTGGACGGACCGCTGATCGTGCTCAGCTCGGTCATCGTGCGCCGAAGGCTAGCACCGCAACCCCGGACGCGCCGGCAGTGGTAGGCTCGCGTCCGGATGGACCTCGACCTCCCGGCCGAGCACGCGCTGCTCCGCGACACGATTCGTGCGTTCATGCTCGCCGAGGTCGTGCCGGTGATCGATGTCCACGAACGCGAGCGGCGCTTCCCGGTCGAGATCGTGCGCCGGATCGGCGAGCTCGGCTGGCTCGGCATCCCGATCCCGGAGGCCGAGGGCGGGAGCGGCATGGACACGCTGGCCTACGCCGTCGCGATCGAGGAGATCGGCCGGGTATGGGGCTCGCTCGGGCTCATCGTCGCCGCCCACACGTCCCTCGGCTGCGGGCCGCTCCATCTCGCCGGGACGGACGCGCAGAAGCGCGAATACCTCGTGCCCATGGCCTCGGGTCAGGTCCTCGGGGCGTACGGCCTGACCGAATCAGGGGCAGGCTCGGATGCCGGCGGGACCCGCACCAGCGCTCGATACGAGGACGGGCCGGCCGGCGGCACGTGGGTCCTCGATGGCGCCAAGCGCTTCATCACCAACGCGGGGCAGGCGGGTACGTACATCGTGACTGCCCGGACCGGGACGACGCAGCGGGGCGACGCCGAGATCTCCGCCTTCATCGTGCCGGCGTCAACGCCCGGGTTCTCGGTCGGGCGCCTGGAGGACAAGCTCGGGCTGCATGCCTCGGCGACCGGCGAGCTGCACTTCGAGGGCGCCCGGATCCCGGCCGCCAACCTCCTCGGCGCGCAGGGCGCAGGATTCAAGACGTTCCTGAAGATCCTCGATGGCGGGCGCATCTCCATCGGCGCCCTGGCCGTGGGCCTCGCCCAGGCCGCGTTGGACGCCGCGATCCCGTACGCGCAGACGCGCGAACAGTTCGGTCGGCCGATCGGCTCG
>JANOTJ010000438.1:0-1574 GCA_031416295.1 Chloroflexota bacterium | reverse complement strand
CAGGCCAAGTTCGTGACCGACACCACGGCCCCGGTCGTCGGCATCACCCGCCTCTCCTCCGTCCAGACCAGCCCGACCTTCACCGTCAAGTGGTCCGGCTACGACGAGAGCGCCATCGCCCGCTACGACGTCCAGGCCGCCATCGATGGCGGTTCGTGGAACACCTGGAAGTCGGGCACCACCGCGACCTCCGCCTCCTACGTCGGACGCGACGCTCGACGCTATGCGTTCCGGGTGCGGGCCACGGATATCAAGGGCAACACCAGCACCTGGTCGACGCTGGCCACGGCGGCCAGCCCGTCGGATCTCGCGGTCGGTGGCTTCGGCATGGTCCGCGTGGATGGCCTCGCGCTGCGCGACGGGCCCACGATATCGGCCTCGGCGGTCGGCTCGGTCAGCACCAATAACCTCATGGCCATCACCGGCGGTCCGGTCAGCGCCGATGACTACACCTGGTACCAGGTCAGCGGGCCGCTCAAGGAATGGCCGGCGGTCAGCCAGGTCCAGGGCGGCGTGTGGCTCGCCGCCAGTTCGTCGTCCGCGACCAACGTCACCCCCGCGAACGGACCCCACCAGACGCGCGTCGGTGGAGCCATCAGCGACCTCTCATTCCGCGATGCGGGCCCCGCCAGCCTTGGCCCGAGCGCGCTCGCTACGGCCAGTCGATCCGTCTCGCCCAACGGCGACGGCCACTGGGACACGCTCCCGCTGCGCTGGACCAACGGCTCGGATCTGGACAGCCTGGAGCTGCGCGTCTTCCGGACCGACGGCTCCACCGTGGGGACCGTGGACGTGCCCCGCCTCGCCGTGGGTACTCAGGTCTTTGGCTGGGACGGCACGGTCGGCGGGACCCGCGTCGCCAACGGCCGGTACCTCCTGGCCCTCGTCGGCACGGTCGGGACCGCCACCCACGCGAACCCTGCCTCGTCGCTCGCCACGAGAGAATTGCTCGGGGTCTACGGCGTGCTCGTGGGCGACGTGCTGCACCCGTACACGGACATCGGGGCGTTCGCCCTGCCCATCGAGTGGATGTACATGGAGGCCATCACGGGCGGCTGCACCGCCACCCGCTACTGCCCCGACGACGACGTCTCGCGCGCCCAGATGGCGGCCTTCCTCGTCCGCGCGCTGGACCTGCCGGCCGCCACGACCGATTACTTCGATGACGACGACGGAATGACCGGCGAGAGCAGCATCAACGCGCTCGCTCGCGCCGGCATCACGGGCGGCTGCGGCACCCGGCGGTTCTGCCCGACGGCCGACGTCACGCGGCTCCAGATGGCCCAGTTCCTGGATCGCGCGCTGGATCTGCCGAGCGCCACGACAGACTATTTCGATGACGATGACGGGCGCTCTGGCGAGGCCAGCGTCAACGCCCTGGCGAAGGCCGGTATCACCGGCGGCTGCGGCCCGCGCCGCTACTGCCCGAGCGCGTCTGTCGAGCGCGGCGAGATGGCCGCCTTCCTGTTCCGGGCCCTCGGAGACTGACGCGGTAGGAGCGCCACAGTCCCTCGTTAGCGGAACGAGCCAAAGAGCCGTCCAGCAGTCTCGCGAGCCGTCATATGGTAGTGTTT
>JANOTJ010000437.1:0-2506 GCA_031416295.1 Chloroflexota bacterium | reverse complement strand
AGAACATCTGGGCCAGTTCGACCGCGATGTATCCGCCGCCCAGGACGATGAGCGACTCGGGCAGGTCGGTCAGCCGTCCGGTCTCGTCGGCGTCGAGCAGGTCGCTCGTCAGGTACGGCACGGTGTCGAGGCCCGGGATCGGCGGCACGATCGGGCGGCTGCCGGTCGCGATGAGGAACCGGTCAGCCGCGATCGCCCGGCCGTCGAGCCAGATCGAGGTCGGACTCTCGAACGTTGCGCCGCCGTCGAGGATCTCGAGATCTGTCATCCCGTCGGCGACGGCGTCGTACTTCTTGGCGCGATAGTCGCGCACGACCTGGTCCTTCTGGCCGATGAGCGCCGGGAAGTCGACGACCATCTGAGCCGGCGCGAGGCCGTCATAGCGCGGATGGGCGGCGTCCCACACGAGCCGGGCGGCCTCGATCAGGTTCTTCGAGGGCAGACAGCCGCGATTGACGCACGTCCCACCCAGGGTGCGTCGCTCGACCATGGCGACCCGGGCGCCGAGTTCGCTCGCGCCGATGGCGGCGGCGAAGGCGGTCGAGCCGGATCCGAGGATCAGCAGATCGAACGGGTCAGGCATCGGCTGCCGGCCGGCGTCGGCGCTCGAAGGCGCTGTACTGACCGGTCGCGCGAACAGCCGCGGCCAGGACCTCGGTCGCGACATCGGGACTCGCTCTGACCACCGCGCTGCGGGATGCGAGGTCGACGGTGGCGTCCTCGACGCCGGGGACGGCCTCGAGCGCTTGGGTGACGTGGACGACACAGTCGTCGCAGGTCATTCCTCCGACGCCGAGATCGATGTAGACGATCGGCTGATCCATGACGTTAGTTCCTCGTTCCGTTTCCAAAGACGATATATAGCCTTGGTATACGATACCGCGTATGCTACCTTGAGTCCAGTGGCATTCCTTACAGTCGAGGGGATGGATGACCAGCAACCTGCCCATCGCGGCGACCCGGGCCGATCAGCTGTCTCGGTCCGAGGTCCTGGCGACCTTCTTCCAGGGCCTCGCCGATCCGACCCGGGTCCGAATCCTGGAGCTCCTGGCCGATCGGCCGCGCACGGTCCGCGAGCTACAGTCGGACCTGGGCCTCGCCCAGGGCCGGGTGTCGAGTCATCTCGCCTGTCTGCGCTGGTGCGGTTACGTCATCGGGACCGTGGACGGTCGCTTCAATCGCTATCAGCTCGACGACCCCCGCGTGCGCGACATCGTCGCTGCCGCGGAGTCCATCGTCCGCGAGAACGAGGAGCGATTGACCTCCTGCCTGGTGCTCGGCACCGAGGGCGACCAGCCGGCACCGGTCGAGCCGGGATGACCCGGGGCTCGATCGCCACGCTCGTTGTCCCGCTGGTCGCGATCGTGTGCTGTCTTGGCCTGCCGATCCTCGCGTCGGTCGGGGTGGGTGCCACGGTCCTGGTCCTCGGACTCGGCCTGCCACTCGCCCTGGCCATGCTCCTCGCCGTTTGGGTCTCGGTGCGGCGCCATCGGTTGTCGAGCGCGGCCCGACCGATCGTGCCGAAGTCCACATAGGCATCGGTGACGGTCGCCACGAATGCGGACAGGAGGAGCTGCGAAAACCACTCCCGGCGAACGCCTGGCTGACCGAACGCCGACTCGAACGGCGCGTCGAGCGCCGCCAGGTCCAGCAGGGTCTCGTTCACATCGAAGACGCAGATCCGTAGAATCGTGACATCTCCCCTCAGTTCCGGTCTGGCGTCGCCATCATCGGCGCCCGGCGGCCATCCGTGTGGATTCCGGCAGGTTGCGGAGCCGTGCCATCGCCACGATGCCGACGGCGGGTCCGACGGCGAGCAGGGCGAACGCCACCTGCCAGCCCGGCCCGCCAGCCGCGCTCAGCAGCCCGACGAACAGGATCGTCACACCGGTCAGCAGGAAGCCCATCGCCGTCTGCAGCGCGAGCGCCGACCCGGCGGTCCCGGGCGGACCCAGCTCAGTCACGGCGACGGAGAACTGGGCGGAGTCGGCGACCACGGTGACCCCCCAGATGACGCCGAGCGCCAGCGTCAGGGCCGGCGGCGCCCCGAACAGGAACCCGATCGCGAGCGCGCTCGTGCCGCTGGCGGCCATGGCGGCCATCGTCAGCGCCGTGCGACCGACGCGGTCCGCGACGCGACCGGCGACGACGCAACCCGCGCCCCCGGCACCGACCACCGCGAATGCAGCCAGACTCGCGACCGCCGGATCGTCCAGGCCCGCCGCCACGAAGCTCGCCGCGAAGAATGCCGGGATCCACGTCCACATCGCGTAGAGCTCCCACATGTGCCCGAGGTAGCCCAGGTTCGCGAGGCGCACGGATCGCTCGCCGAAGGCGCGGCGAGCGACGCTCAAGCTGAACCGTGGCGCCCGAGTGTCGAACGGACCCGCGGCCACCGCGCCGGCCACGAGGAGTCCGCCCAGGATGGCGGCGGCACTCGCGCTCGCGACGACCGCGTGCCAGTCCAGACCGGACATGACCCCGACCGCACGGAAGAGGTACGGCA
>JANOTJ010000436.1:0-3213 GCA_031416295.1 Chloroflexota bacterium | reverse complement strand
GTCACCGTCCCATCCGGGGTGATCGGACTCGGGCTGAAGGTCAGGGGGAGCAAGGTCAGGCCGTAGGGATTCAGGGCATCGCCCCAGTCCTTGAAGGCGCTGGTCGATACGACGCCGGTGAACGCGGCGTTCTTGGTCACGTTCATCGTGATCGAGTTGCTGCGGTTCTGATTCGTGTTGATGGTGACGGTCGAGGGCACCGTATAGCTGAAGTCCGGGATACTCTGGACGGTGCCCGAGTAGACCGCGGCGAGGATCTCGTGGCCGGGGTCGTAGCGAGCGTTGATCGCGTCAACGATGATCCCCGACGAGTTGCCGTCGATGATGCCGACCTGGTCGTTGGGGTCTGGCGGTGTCGTGACCGGCGGGAAGGCCGGGCCGTATCCGGTCGCTACCCACCCGGCTTCGAGGGCCTTGAGTGTGTTGGCATTGGTCCCCGACGTGACGCCGTTGTAGAACACGTTGGACGGCGGTGTCTGGCTCTGGAAGTTGCGGATGTCGAGGGCCACGAATCCGCGGAAGCTGGCCGCGTTGGACGGCGCGGCGCCCTGACCGACGAGCGCGATGATCGGCCCGTGGTTGACCGGGTCGTCGTCCGGCACCGTGGCGTTGAAGGGCGATCCGGCGCTCGGTGTGGATCGCAGCGATGCGTCGGTCGAGCTTCCAAGGCAGGACGTATTGGCCGTGGCCACGAGGTCCTGGAACTGGTTGGGATCGCCATCACACGGGCTGACGGCGAGGGCATACGGTCCGGGTGCATTGATGTAGTGGCGCACCGCGATGGGCAGGAGGTCACCCACCGTTCGGACCCGGGCCTGGGCAATGATCAGATTGGAGCCCAGGCCGATCGCTCGCCCGAAGGTGTAGGTGACGTCGCTCTTGACCGCGACACGCACATCGGAACCGCTGATGAGGATGCCGCTGATGAGCCGGGTCGGGACACCCGGGTAGCCGACCTCGTACTCGGGCGTGACGGCCACGATGGCCGTGCTGCCTGACGGACTGCCAAGGAGGTTGCGAGTCAGGATGTCGCGGCCCTCGGCCTCGGCGTCGGTCGCGGATTCGCCGCGGATGAGCGCGTTGGCGACGGCCAGCGCGCCGGCGTCGGCCGCGTTCTGGAGGAAGCGCCGCTCACTGTAGAACCGCCCGACATCGAAGGCGAGGCCCGCGCCGGCCATGATCGCGACCATCCCGAAGACGACGAGGACGAGCACCTGACCTTTGGCGTCGCGCCGGCGCGACCCACCGGCGGCCGCCCGAGTGACGCGCATCAGTTGACGACCATCGTGACTTCACCCGACATGCCCAGGCGTCCGCCAGCGTCCTTGGGCAGGAGGTTCGAGATCAGCGGGATGATCAAGTCCTGGTGGTAGGTGGCTCGGACCGTCACCTGCTGGCCGACACGGGAGTCCGTGTCGGTGACGCCGGTCGGCACCACGTAGGTCACGATCAGATCGCCGTTGGTATAGGCGAGGCCGCTCTGGGCCCAGGTCGCTGACGTCGTGAAGTTTGGCGCGGTCTTGATCAGCAGGTTCATCGAGCTGATGAGTGCGGTCTTGATAGCGTTGTTGCGGGCAAGGTCGTTCTGGGCCTTGGACAGCGTCGAGTCGTACATGTAGACCGTGCCGGTCCGGGCCCCTTCACGTGTCGCGTTCGTGATCGTCACGTACGAGTTGAAGATGAACCCGAACTGGATGATGCCGAGCAGGATGATGAATAGCGGGATCAGAACGAGGGCGAACTCGACCAGGCTCTGGCCACGCTCCGTGGCGGCCGGTGCTGGTGCGAGCTGGGCGTGCGGGCGGGTCCGGATCAGGCGCATGCGGGTACGGGTCGACCTCCTGGATTGGTACCGGCCTGAGTGTCCCGCTCGACGTGGGTGCGTCGGTATGCCTCGTTGGTCCCACTCGGGGTGTCGCCGTGGGTACGGCCCCCGTGTCGCGCCGGCCCGCTTCTGGCGCGCCCGCTTCCGGCCCGCCCACGACAGAACGTCTGTTCGAAACGTATCGGACGCGGTAGAATCCATACCGTGCCCGATTTCGAACTCGTCGTCCCCTTCGAGCCGACCGGCGACCAGCCAGGCGCCATCGAGCGCCTGACCGACGGCCTGGCCAGGGGGCTGCGACACCAGACCCTGCTCGGAGCCACAGGCACGGGCAAGACCGCGACGATGGCCTGGACCATCCAGCAGCACCAGAAGCCGACCCTGGTCCTGGCCCACAACAAGACCCTGGCCGCCCAGCTGTACGCCGAGTTCCGCGAGTTCTTCCCGAACAACGCGGTCGAGTACTTCGTCAGCTATTTCGACTACTACCAGCCCGAGGCGTACCTGCCCCGGAGCGACACGTACATCGAGAAGGACTCGTCGCGCAACGACGAGATCGACCGGCTGCGCCATGCCGCCACCCACGCCCTGTTCGAGCGCCGCGACGTGATCATCGTGGCCAGCGTCTCGTGCATCTACGGCCTGGGCGCGCCCGTGGACTACGGCGCGACCGTGCTCAAGCTGCGGACCGGCGGCAAGTACCGGCGCGACGCCGTGCTGCGCCACCTCGTCGATCTCCAGTACCAGCGCAACGACCAGGCCCTCGGCCGCGCCCGCTTCCGGGTCCGCGGCGACACCCTGGAGCTCCAGCCCGCCTCCGAGGAGACCGTCATCCGGGTGGAGTTCTTCGGCGACGAGGTCGAGCGCATCACCGAGATCGATCCGCTGACCGGCGAACTCATCGCCGAGCGCACGGAGACCAACGTCTACCCGGCCACCCACTTCGTGACCCCGGCCGACAAGCTCAAGGAAGCCGCGATCGATATCGAGGCCGAGATGGAGATGCGGGTCGGCGAACTGGAGGCGGAGGGTCGCGCGCTCGAGGGCGCTCGATTGCGTCAGCGCACGACGTTCGACCTGGAGATGCTCCGCGAGCTCGGCTACTGCTCCGGCGTCGAGAACTACTCCCGCCACCTCGCCCGCCGCGAGGCCGGATCACGGCCGTGGACGCTCCTCGACTACTTCCCGCCGGACTGGCTGCTCGTCGTCGATGAGTCGCACATGACCATCCCGCAGGTCGTGGGCATGTACAAGAACGACCGCACGCGCAAGGAGGTCCTGGTCGATTTCGGGTTCCGGCTGCCGTCCGCCCTGGACAATCGCCCGCTGACGTTCGAGGAGTTCGAGGCGACCGTCAACCAGGTCATCTACATGAGCGCGACGCCGAG
>JANOTJ010000435.1:0-3731 GCA_031416295.1 Chloroflexota bacterium | reverse complement strand
GTCTTGCGCGTGATGAACAGGGCGTCGGCGATCTGCTGGTTGGACTGCCCTGCGGCGACGAGCCGGATGACCTCGGCTTCCCGTTCCGTGAGGCCCAGCGGATCGGCTGACCGCTCGGACTCGGATCTGGCAAGCGTGAGGACGATCCGCGCCTGGCGCGCGAGCCGTTCGATGTCGTGACGAAGCGGAGCTGCGCCGAGACGTTCCGAGGCGACATGGGCCTCGCGGAGCGCGATCGCGGCCGCCGAACGCTCGCCGTGGGATCCGAGGAGGGCTTCGGCCGATCGATACAGGGCATAGGCCGCTGGGGCGGGTCGCCCCAGGCGGTCCCAGTCAGCCGCCGTACGGGCCCAGCCGCCAGGGTCCGGTCGTCCACGCACCCGCGTGATCTCGCCCTGGCACAGCCCGGCCATCGCGGTCACGCGCCCGTCCATGGCGAACACCGACGCCCGACCGCCAAGCAGCCGCTCGGCGATCGGGGCGACGCGTCGGTCGATCTCGCGCAACGACTCCTCCGCCTGGCGGGCACGTGCCAGTTCGGCCGCGTCCGCCTCGGCGCGGAGCGCGTGCCAGGCGAGCCAGCCGAGGGCCGGGTCCAGCGGCACGTGCTCGTCCAGCGAAGCAAGGGCCTCGTCAACGGCGGCCCGAACCGTCGGCAGGCGGCCCTGCATCGTGGCGAGCTCCGCGATGCCGGCCAGCAGTGCGGCTCGGTACGACGTCGCCCCGGCGAGTGCGACGCCGATCTCACCGGCCTGCCGGAGATGCTCGGCCGCAGCGTCGAACCGGCCCTGGTTGGTATCCACGCGGGCGCGACCGAGGTGCAACAGGATCGCCGACCGTCCGACAGGATCCAGATCCAGGCCTTCGTCGGCTGCGGCCGCCGCCTCATCCCAGCGGCCAAGGTCGAAGAGCGCCTTGGCCACGTGTCCCATGAGGCCGCCCCCGTACGTCCGAGCGACCCCGAGCTTCCGGGCGATGGCATACCCCTCACGGGCGGCCGTCAGGGAGGCCTCGGTGCGGCCGACCCGGTCGAGCAGGGCCGCGAGGTTGGCGTGACCAAGGGCGATCCCTTCGACCCCGCCCAGGCCCTCGGCGATGGCCAGTCCCTGGCGATACGTGGCGACCCCCTCATCGACATCGCCGGTCACGGCTCTGGACCAGCCGAGGACACCCAGCCCGAGGGCCTCCTCCGACAAGGCCGCCGCCGCCCGCGCCGTCTGGATGGCTTCCGTCGCCGCGATCTGGGCCTGGCCGGGATCGCCCGCGAAGAGTCGCAGCCCAGCCGACTCAGCCAGGGCCCGCGCCCGTGGCGCCGACGGCGGCTCCGACGGAATGAGTCGGAGGGCCTCGGTCACGGCCGCCTCCGCCGCCACGCGGTCACCGGCCTCCCACAGGTACCAGCGAAGCCGGTCATGGAGCGCCCCGAGGCGGGCGACGTCCGGTCGCCCATCCGCCGCCTCGGCGATCTGCTCCGTGGTGATCGCGACCCGTCCGAGTTCGATCGCCCGTCCGTAGGCGCCGGTGAGGACGGCACACTCGGCCGCAAGTTGCAGGACGGCGACCCGGTCATGCGTGGCGTGCGGCTGGCTGCCGTGGTCCCACAGATCGAGCGCCAGCTCGTAATGGCGTCGCGCTTCCGCGAATGCATAGACCGACTCCGCCGCCGCCCCCGCTGCCACGAGAGCCGGCGCGGCGCGAGCACCGTCCCGCGCCGCCACCCAGTGGTGGGCCAGCTCAGCCGGGGTGACCGGCACGCCGCCGATCTCGCCGCGCCGCTCCAGTTCCCGACCGAATGCCGCGTGGAGGCGATCTCGCTCGCCATGCAGCAGGTCGGCGTACGCGACCTCGGCGACGAGTGCATGTCGGAAGGCATAGCCGCCGTGGCCCTGATCAACCCGGTCCGCGTCGACGAGGATCCCCTGGACGATCGCCGGCCGGAGTGCGTCCGCCACGGCCTGGGGAGGGATGTCCAGCACGGCTGCGAGGAGGTCGTCGTCGACCCACCGGCCTGCGGCGGATGCCGCCCGCAACAGACGCTGGGTGTCGTCCGGGAGACCGGCAAGCCGGACGGTAAGCACATCGCGCAGCCCTGGTGGCAGGCCGCGATCGTCGCGGCCGGTCGCGAGCGTCGAGGTCAGTTGCTCGATGAAGAATGGGTTCCCGCCGCTCCGAGCGATGATCTCGTCGACGGCTTCGGCCGCCGGCGGTCTGCCGATCAGGTTCCGCAGCAGCCCCAGCACGTCGCGTCTGCTCAGCGCGTCGAGATCGAATCGCTCCACCCATGCGTGCCGCTCCAGCTCGGCCACGAACGCCTGCGCCGGATCGCGCCGATCAAGCTCCTGGGTTCGCAGCGTCACCAGCAGCAGCACGGGCAGGTCGCGCAGGTTGCGCGACAGGAATCCAAGCAGGCCCCGCGTCCCGTCGTCGGCCCACTGGATATCCTCGACAAGGAGCACGACCGGACCGACGCCGGCGCGGCGCTCGATGACACCCAGGACGGCCTCGAACAGCCGACTCTGTCCGGCGCGGTCGAATTCGAGTCGGTCGGGAGCGTCGGCGGAGCGCGGCGCGACTTCGGGCAGCAGCCGCGCGATGTCGTGCCGTGCCGGTCCCAGCAATGCCGGCACACGGGCCGGATCCGTGGTCCGGGTCAGCGTCCGCAAGGCCTCCACGAACGGCGCATACGGGATGCTGCCGCTCCCCGTGGGCAGGCACGCCCCGGTGAGCACGGAGGCTTCGCGCGTTCGCGCCGTCGTGGCAAGCTGCCCGACGAGCCGGCTCTTGCCGATCCCGGCCTCGCCCCCGACGATGATCGTCGATCCGTGGCCACGGATCGACGCCTCGAAGCCGGCTTCCAGGCGTGCGCGTTCGCGGTCCCGCCCGACGAACCCTGTGCCAACGTCACCATCGCCCACTGCCCCCGGATGATAGCGGAGGAGCGTTGCGCCCCGGTCGCAAGATCAGGCCGGCTGGGCGGCCAGGATCCGCGTGCGCATCTTGCCCCGAGCCCGGGTCAGCAGGGTCCGCGTGGCACCGTCGGACCGCCCGATCGACCTCGCGATCTCGGCGCCGCGGTACCCCTGCGACGACAGGATCAACGCCACGCGATCGCACCGATTCAGCGTGTCGAGGGCGGTGCGGACGGCGCCCTGCTCCTCGCTGGCCACGCTCAGCGCCTCCGGCGATGGTGTCCAGTTCGATCCGACGAGTTCGGCGCGCCGACGATCGGCCACGGCGATCCTCCTGCCCCGGCTCATCGCGAGGTTGTGACCGACGCGATGGAGCCACGCGCCAGGATTGTCCGGGACGCGACCGGCCCGAACCTCACCGATCAGGCGGACGAACGCATCCTGCGTGAGATCTTCGGCCGTGGCGGGATCGCGGGTGATCGAGGTCAGATAGCGCTGGAGCGGGTCGCGGTGTCTCCTGTAGGCGGACCCGATGATCAGTTCGACGTCCAGTCCGGTGTCCATGCTCGCCCCTTGGCTTGGGGCCGGCGTCCGTGCCGGCAGTGACGCAACACTGGATCTGAGTCGGTGGAATGACATCGGGCGGGAGCCCAGATCGCGCCGCGCAGGCGGCAAAGACACGGGCGTTGCGTGGGCCCGGGGAACGGGCCGTGTCAGGGCGTGTCCCGGTCCTCCTGCACGAAACCGCAAGATGCCGTGGTGGCCTGTGACAACGGGCCGACGGTCGCGTCGTTGTGACATGGCCGCACAACGCGGCTGGCA
>JANOTJ010000434.1:0-9087 GCA_031416295.1 Chloroflexota bacterium | reverse complement strand
GCGTCGGACAGCAGATGGACATAGCGAGCACTGAATGCCCAGGCCGCCTGCAGGTCGCGACGCTCACCCACGCGGAGCCGTCGAGCCTCGGGGTAGTAGCCCTCCACGAGCAGGCGGTCGCGTTCGGCCAGGACGTGGTGGTAGGCGCCGGCAGCGGCGATGATCGAGGTCAGCAGCACGGCGGCTTCGATCGCCCCCGGTCGGGCTGCGCGGTCCATCTCGAACGTTCGAAGCGCGGACACGTAGGCGGCGATCACGACAGCGCGCCCGCTGCCCTGCGCCCGCGCCTGCTCGATCCAGCGCGTGAGGTCGCGGTAGGCGATGTCCGGCGGCCATAGCTCGAGGTACAGGGCGGCCGCCGGCGCGTCCGCGACCGCGCTGAGCGGAAAGCCTTCGACGCAGTTGAAGAGCACCCGGGCATCGGGATCGGCCGCGGCGACCGCTGCCGCTCCGTCGGCGATGAGGCCCGGGTAGAGCGCCGCGAAGTCGATGGGCTCGCCGTCGGCGGCTATGGCCCGGTGCGGCGGCCCGTACGTGTCCATGTGGATGCCGTCCACGCGAAAGCGCCGGATCGTTCGCGCGTACTCGGCGAGGAGCCGCCGCCGCCACGGTCGACCCGGGCGCAGATCGTTGATGTAGAACGTCTCGCCGAGGCTGAGCGGCGCGCCCTCCGCATCGAAGGCGCGCTCGTCGGGGTGCGCGTCCACGTACTCGCGCTCGGCTCCGTAAACCGAGCCATAGGCGAGGCTGGCGATCCCGGCGGCGTGGCCGGCCGTCACGCCCGCCCGGACCGCGTCGTGCGACACGCGCCGACCGAGGATGTCGGTGAACGTGCGGCCGGTCGGGGGCTCGTAGCGGTAGTGCCGGTACATCCAGTCGTACAGCTGGACGACCGTGACATGCCAGTCGCGCAGGGCCCGGACCGCAGCCGCGGTGCCGCGCGCTGTCCGATAGCGCGTGATGGCCGCGTGCCGGGGCGATTGCCACCAGCCATCGAGCGCCTCGACGGCACCGTGGGCAACCGATCCAGGGGATCCCGGGACGACGGCGCGCAGGCCGTAGCCACGCCGCCCGACCTCGGGCAGCCGCAGGCGGAGCGTTCGCATGGAGCGTCCGGGTCGCAGCCGGAAGGTCCCGCTGGCGATCGCGACCGCCCGATCGAGGTCGAGCAGGGCGAGCTCCACCCGGATCGTGGCTGGCTCGCGGGCAGACAGGGTCACGTCGACCGGGATGATGGACCCGGGTCTGGCCCACGGACGGCGAGTGTGGATGGCCAGGACTCTGGCGCCGCTCACCGGCGCTCGAGCTCGGTCACGAGGGCAAGGTAAGCGGCATGCGACCAGAGCAACGGCGACGCGGACGGACCCCACAGGGCTACCCATTCGTCGACGCGTTCCGGGTGCAGGGCATGGCTTGCCACCTGCTCGGGCAGGTTTCCGTCGGAGTCGGCCTGCGCCTCGATCCAGCCGCGGCAGCGCTCGGCCCGCGCCCGGTCGCCGGGGCCGTCGCGACGCAGGTAGACCCGTCCCAGGCAGGCGGTCAGCAGGAGCCACTCCCCGCCGCCGTAGTACGTGTCCGCTGCGTATCGATAGACGCCGCCAGTCACACCCCCCGCCGCGGACACGAGTTCAGCCTCGATCCGAAGGAGCGTGGCCGCGAACGCGGGGGCGTCGGGTGGCTGGAGCCCGTACGGTGCCGCGATCCAGAGCAGGCTCGCGTCCACGGCATCGTTGCCGTCCCATTTCGTGTAGGTACCTTCGTGCGCCGCAAGCCGCTCCACGATGCCCGCCTCGGCCAACCCGACCTCCGGCGGCGTGTCGCTTCCAAGCAGCTCGCGGGCTGCCCGCAGCCCGACCAGGATGCCCGCGACGGTGCTCGTATGGACGTGCTCCGGGGACTCCTCCCAGGCATCGTATGAAGGGTGGTCCCACAGTGCCGTGAGGTAGCGCGCCGCGAGGTCAGCGGCCGCACGATGAGCCGACGTCACTGTCCCGCCACGGCGAGCGTGCTCGGCGAGCGACCAGAGCCAGATCCCCGGTCCGTCCAGCTGGAAGGTCGGCCAGTCGTCCGGGCCGAGCGAGCCGTCCGCCGCATAGCGACAGTGCAGGTAGTCCTCGGGCGCCGGCGAGCCACCCGCGGCGGCTGCGGCGATGGAGCGCTCGATGCCGTCGCTGGCGGCCACCATCAGTGAAGCGACCCAGTCATGGAAGCGAGCGGCGGCGTCCGTCCGTCCGACAAGGTCTAGGGCCTCGGCGATGAACGCGCCGTCTCGCAGCCAAGCGTACCGATACTGTCCGAACGTCGGCCCGGCGATGAATGCCCCGCTCGGCGCCTGACCGTCGAGGATGATCTCGAGGCTTCGCGCGGCGAGTTCGGCGGTGGAGCGGGCTGGCGTAGGCAGTAACGCGGTCATCCCTTGGTGGCTCCCTGGAATGCGCCACTGACGATATGGCGCTGGAGGAGGACGAACAGCACGAGGACCGGGGCCAGGGCGATCAGCGACGCCGCGAAGACCAGACCCCATTCCGTGCCGTTCGCCCGCTGGAACAGGCGGATCGCGATGGGCAGCGTGTAGAGCTCGCGATCCGAGAGGGTGACGATGGCCCAGGTGAACTCATCCCAGGCGGCGAGGAAACTGAAGATCGTGACCGTGGCGATGCCCGGTCGGGCGAGCGGCATGGCCACCGAGCGGTACTGCCGCCAGGGCCCGGCGCCATCCACCTCGGCGGCGTCGAAGATCTCCCTGGGCATCGCCGCGAAGAAGCCGCGCAGCAGGAAGGTGTTCAGCCCGAGGTTCAGCACCGAGTACACGATGACCAGGCCCCACAGACTGTTGAGCAGGCCGAGGTTGCGGGCCAGAACGAACTGCGGGATGAGCAGCACGAGCCCAGGGACCATGATCGTGAACAGGAGGGCGCCGAACAGGATGCGACGCCCCGGGAATTCGAAGCGCGCGAACGTGAATGCCAGCATGGAGGCCAGGACGACCGAGACAACGGTCGAAAGCGTGGCCACGAACACGCTGTTGAGGAAGTACCGCCCGAAATCGTTGGTCGTGATGGCCTGGATGAAGTTGTCCAGGGTCGGCGCATCGGGGATGAGCTTGGGCGGGATCTCCAGGACGTAGGCGTGCGGCTTGAACGCCGTGCTGACCATGAGCGCGAACGGCGCGAGCATCAGCAACGCGAAGGCCACGGCGATCGCGAACACAGCCCACCGACCCGGGTGGAACCGGCGGCGCGACATCAAGCCGCCTCCTGCCGGCGGATGAGCCGGAATTCGACGAGGCTGACGAGGCCGATGGCACCCGCCACCAGGAACGAGAGCGCAGCCCCGTAGCCGAGGTCGATCTCCGCGAAGGCCTGCTTCCAGAGGTAGGTCAGGGCGACATCAGTGCTGTTCAGCGGCCCGCCGATCGTGCCTGTCGCCGCCGATGACATGACGAAGATGCTGATGAAGGCGTTGAAGCCGCCGATCGTGAGCACGACCAGCAGGAACGTGGACGTCGAGCGCAGGAATGGCAGGGTGATGAAGCGGAACCGGGCCCACGGACCCGCACCGTCCATGGACGCGGCCTCGTACAGGTCGACGGGCACGGACTGCAGTCCGGCCAGGAAGACGACCATCGTCCAGCCGATGCCCTTCCAGATGCCCAGGACGGCGATCGCCCACAGGGCCGTGGCGGGTTCGGCCAGCCACGCGATGTCCTTGTCGATGATGCCCAGGACGTCGTTGAGCAGCCAGTTGAGGGCACCCGCCTGACCGTTGTACAGATACAGGAAGACGAGCGAGACGATGACCCAGCTGGTGATCACCGGCAAGTAATAGACGAGCCGGAGGACGGACCGCGCGGGAATCCGCTGGTTGAGCAGGAGCGCGGCGCCCAGGCCAAGGACGAGCTGACCGGCTACGGTCACGATCGTGTAGCCGAGGGTCGACGATAGCGACCGCCAGAAGAGCGGATCCCCCAGCGCCCGGGTGTAGTTGTCAAGACCGATGAAGGACGTCGCCTTGACCAGCTGCCAGTCCGTGAAGCTGAGCAGGAACGAGTTCAGCAGGGGATACAGTGCCCACACCGCGTACAGCAGCAGGCCCGGCACGAGCAGGCCGTAGATGGGCAGGAGCGTGCGTGCCCGAGCCGCACGACGCGACTCGGGCACGCGGACGGCCGGGAGAAGGCTCGACCGTCCGCGACGTGGTTCCGGGCGGCGGTCGACCTTCACCGGGGCGTGTGGGTCAGTTCCCAGCGAGGAGTGCGTCGATAGCGGTCGCCGCCTCGTCCAGCGCCGCCTGCGCCGTGGCATCGCCACGCAGGGCCTTCAGGACTGCGTTGGTCACGGCCTCATCGATCTTCGGCCAGGCTGGCACGGAGGTCCGGGCCTTGGCCGTCTTGAGCTGTTCCTGGAACGTCGGGTAATAGTCGGGCAGATCGCTGTTGCCGACCAGGCTCTGGAGCACCGGCATCTGGCCGATCTTGCCCATCGCCAGCTGGGCCTCCTCGGAGACCATGAACCGGGTGAAGGCGAGGGCCGCCTCCTTGTTCTGGGTGGCCTTGAAGACGACGATGTTCTCCCCACCGACGACCGAGGACGTTCCGCCTGTCCCGGCCGGGACTGTCGCATAGCCGTAGGCCAGGGAGGGAAACTGGTTCTTGAAGACGTTCGGCATCCACGGCCCTTCAAGGATCGTGGCCGCCGTGTCATTGCCGAACTGCTCGGACGTTGCGACGCCACCACCGAGGATGCTCGAGGACATGTAGCCCTTGTCGAGCCAGGTCTTGAGGCGGATCACTGCCGCGACGGTGGCGGGCCCATTCAGCGTGCCAGTCGCGGTGGTCAGGCCGTCGTCGGTGATGCCTCCACCGAAACTCCAGATCCAGGGCAGGACATTCCACGGTCCGGTGCCGCCCTCGGCGTACCCGAACGTGTCAGGGCCGAGCTTGGACTTGATCGTCGCGAAGTTTGCCTCGAGGGCATCGATGTCAGCGGGCGGCGTCGTGATCCCAGCGTCGGCGAAGACCTTCTGGTTGTAAAACAGCACCCGCGTGTTCGTGTCGAGAGGCAGGCCGTAGTAGTGGTCGGCCCACTTGTTGGTAGAGACCGGACCCGGGAACATGCCCGCGGTCAGGGTGTCGAAGTCGGCCATCTCCTCGTCGAGCGCGAGCAGCGCGCCCTGATCAGCGAACTCCGGGACCCAGATGATGTCGGCGCGCAGGACGTCGGGCAGGGTGCCGCCGGCGAGTCCCGTGACGAGCTTCTGGCGGAGGTCGTCGTAGGGGATCTCCTGGTGCTCGACGGTGATGTTCGGATACAACGCGTTGAAGGCCGGGAGGACGACGTTGGTGAAGGTCGAGATCTCCTCGCCATCAGCTCCGTAGCCATTCCAGAATGTGACCGTGCCGGTGATCTCGGGAGTCGGAGTGGGAGCTTCCTCCGTGGGCGTACTCGACGCTGGCGCCACGGACGCCGGTGCCGTCGTGGGAACGGTCGTGGCGGCCGTCCCCAGGCACGCCGACAGGACGAGCGACGCGGTCACCAGCAGGGCGAACGGCCGCACAGCGAAACGAGCAATCATCGACGATCTCCTCGGCCGCGTCGGGCCGCTGTCCGGGTTGTGGGGCTCACGCGTTCGGCGGTCGACGCACTCGGCATCGCCTCGTCGCGCAGATGGGCTGGCTGGAAGAGTTCTCGGAGGACGAGCGATGCGGCCCCGCGGGCCCACGCCTCATCCCCCCAGGGCTCGATCACGACGTCCGTGGGTTCCTCCTTCCTTTCTCGCTCCATGAGCTCGCTGCGGATGGCTCCGACGTAGTGTTCGCCGAGGCGGACACCCTCCCCGGAGATGACGATCCGCTGGGGGTCGAGGACGATGGCGACGGCCGCGACGGCCCGGCCGACATGGCGACCAGCCCGCTCGAGGATCTCGGCCACCTCGGGCTGGCGGGCGGCCAGGGCCGCGACGTCGACCGGCTGCACGAGCCGTCCGGTCACGGCCAGGATCTCGCGCACGATCGCGGGCTCGGCGGCGACCGCTTCAAGGCAGCCGCGCCTACCGCACCAGCAGTCCGGGCCGCTGGGCACGACCTGCACATGGCCGATCTCGCCAGCGCCGCCGTGCGCCCCGCGATGGACGAGGCCGTTCACGACCACGCCCATACCGATCCCTCGGCCGACCGTCACGACGAGGAAGTGTGCGAGCCCACGTCCAGCTCCGAAAAGCTGCTCGGCGATGGTCAGCGTGTTGACGTCGTTGTCGAGGAGGACAGGCACGCCGAGTCGTTCTCCGAGCAGGTCGATCAGATCCAGGTGGCCCCAGCCCAGGAGCGGCGAATCGGCGACTCGACCGGTCTCCGGGTCGACGAGTCCCGGAACGCCGACGCCGACGCCGACGACGCGGTCGCGCTCGACGCCAGCGCTCGCCAGGACCTCGGTCATCGCCCG
This sequence comes from Chloroflexota bacterium, assembly GCA_031416295.1. Taxonomy (GTDB): domain Bacteria; phylum Chloroflexota; class Limnocylindria; order Limnocylindrales; family CSP1-4; genus SPCO01. The sequence continues at coordinate 2,647 of JANOTJ010000434.1, read as the reverse complement.
GGCGACCAGGTCGCCGACCTCGACGACGGTCGTCTCGTGGCCGCGGGTGACGGTCGTGATGGCCAATGGACTCGCTGCGAGATCGGTCACCGTCGCGGTCAGGGCGTCAGGGGCGACCTTGATGCCGATCACGTAGCCCGCCCCCGGATCCACCCGCAACGTCGTCGCCGGTCGGCCGATCACGGTCGGGCCGGCCGGTGCAGGGGCGACCGACTCGACGTCTTCGAGCAGGTAGCCGTCCCGGATGAGCGAGGCGGTGATCGCCGTCACGGTGGATGGCGAAAGGCCGGAGATCCGAGCCAGTGCGGCTCGCGACAACCCGTCGCGCTCGCGAACGAGATTCAGGACCAGAGTCCTGTTGAGGTCTCGGATGAGTTCTCGACCGCCGGTCCGCATACGGGGCTGGTCCTACCTCGGCTAGTTACTTCGCTCGACGAACGAAGTAACCATACGCGCCCTGTCAAGAGGCCCCTCACTTGCCGCCGCGCAGCGCCTTGAGGACGGGACTGAAGGCGTGGACGCTCCCGAGGGAGTTCGGGCGGAGCTGGACTTGGATGTGATCGATGCCGAGGTTCGCGAAGCGCCGTAGCTCAGCGGCGATCGTCTCGGGCGCGCCGCGGATCTCGCGCTCCTCGGCTGGCTGCAGGACGGCTGGCGGATCTCCGCTACCGACATCCCTCGGCCGCACGAGGACTTCCACGGACCGAGTGATCGAGCCCGGGTCGCGCCCGACCTCCAGGCACGCGGCATCCAGGGCGGCCAGCAGCGTGGGCACCTCCTCGATCGCGCGCAGGCCGCCGTTCCAGTGATCAGCGAGTTCTGCGGTCAGACGCAGCATCCGCGGCCCCGTCGCCCCGACCATCACCGGCAGGCCGTCCGGTCGCGGCCCGCGCGGCGCCAGCACGGCGGAGCGCGTAGAGAGCACCAGGCCGTCGTGCGTCGAGCGCCCGCTCCTGAGCATCGAGGTGATGATCCGCAGCCCGTCCTCGAATCGATCGAACCGCCGATCGACCGGCACCCCGTAGGTCTCGAACTCGATGTCATTCCAGGCGGCGCCGATGCCCAGGAGACGCGCCCGTCACTTACCTCATCGAGCGTCTCGGCCTGCTTCGCGAGCAGTGCCGGGTTCCGGAACGGCATCGCCAGCACGTACGTGCCGAGCTGGACACGCACGGTCGCAGACGCCAGCGCGGACAGGAGCGTCCACGACTCCCAGGCGCCGCTCCAGTCGCTATCCGGATCGCCAAAGCCGACGTGATCGGAGATCCACACGGCGTCGAAGCCGATGCGTTCCGCCGCCTGCGCCATCGCCACGATGTCCGCCCAGCGCGGCGTCCGCCCATCCATCGAGCCGTCGACGTACGGCAGGTTGAGCCCGAGCTGGAGGGTGGGCGACGCTGGGATCGTCATCTCGTTCCAGGCGCCAGCGCGGAGGCGGCCATGCCGGTCAACATGCGGACGCCGATCTCGGCCGCTTCGGCATCACTGAGATCCTGCTCGATCGCGAGCGAGCGCCAGGTCGGGTAGCCGACCAGGTGGCGAGCCACCGCTCGCATCTGACGACCCGCGTCGTCGTCCTGGGCATGGCCCTGGACAAGCAGGTCGCCAAGCTGGCCCCTCTCATCGCGCATCAAGTCCTGCGTGGATCGGGGCATGGCGGTGAGGTCCCGGAACAGCGGGAAGAGTTCCGCAGCGTGATCCCGATACCAGGCGTAGAGCGCAAGCAGGGCCTGGCGGGCCCGGAGGTCGAGGTCTCCCGTCAACGGCCACCTGCTCGCATCCGGTGTGGGATTCTCGGCCTGCCAGTGCGCCGTACACGCCTCGAAGAGGGCGTCGAGGTCGGCGAAGTGACGGTACACCGTGACCCGTGTGACGCCGGCCTCCTCGGCGATGGCCGCGATGGACGTATTCGCCGGGCCGATCGTGGTGTGCAGCCGCGCCGCGGCTTCCGTGATCCGCTGGCGGGTCTGATCGACTAGTTCCGCGCGGCGGTGCATGCGGTACGGGCGTGATTTCGTTGAACGCATCTGCTCACTCGATATTGACGGACTGGGCGTCCGACTCTAGTATACGTCCCTGTTCACTGGAATCACGTCAGGAGGTTCGAGATGGCGACATCGGCATCCGTTGCGGGCGCGCGGCTCAAGGTGGTTCGACCGGGTGAGGGCGACGTCGGCGGCCTCGTCCCTGGCGTTGGCGTCATTTTCAAGATCGATGGCGCGGACACCGGCGGCGTGCTCTCCATCGTCGAGCACACCTTTGACGTGGGCGCGCTCGTCCCGCCGCACATCCACACCCTTGAGGACGAGTACTCGATCGTGCTCGATGGCGAGATCGGCTTCCGGTCCGAGGACAAGGAGGCAGTCCTCGGAGCTGGCGGCTACATCATCAAGCCTCGTGGCGAGGTCCACGCCATGTGGAACGCCGGCGCTGTGCCGGCCCGGATGATCGAGGTCATCGCACCCGCCGGCTTCGAGCGATTCTTCCGTGACTTCGTCGAGTTGACCGCGTCCGGCGCGCCGAGCATGGACGACATCGGCCGTCTCTCCGAGCAGTACGGGCTGCCCTTCGCGCAGCCGGAATGGCTTCCGGACGTGATCTCCCGCTACGGGCTGACGCCACCACCCGACATGTGACCGCCCGGCGA
>JANOTJ010000433.1:0-6859 GCA_031416295.1 Chloroflexota bacterium | reverse complement strand
CCGCAGCCGGGGTCCAGGGCGACCGTCCGAACCGGGGCACCGTCCGGGGTCATGAGGTCGACACCCGGCGTCAGGAATGCGCCGCCGACGTCGCGGACGGCGGCGACGTGGCGCATGTCGGGCGACCAGGCCGCCGTGAGGTAGCCGAACTTGACGCCGTCCGCACCGCCGCTCGAGATCCGGGTCTGTCCGCTCCCATCCCCTTCGGCGACGAAGAGGTCGCCATCGCGCACGAAGACGATCCGCCCGGGGCCATCGGGTGCCTGAACGAAGCGCGACGGACCGGAACCGACGGCGGCGGCGAGTGCCGCCAGGGCGATGACGACGGCGGCCAGGAGCAGCAGCCAGGCCACGCCCCGGTCGAGGCCGACCGGCCACATCCGCCTGAGGGCGCCGCCCCGGGTGGAGGCCATGGCGGCCCTGGCGGTCGCGAGCGGGTCGTTCGCCTTGGCCGCCGGCTCGGTGTAGGCGTGGATCAGCGCCGTCAGTCGTGTATCGAACGCATCCATCGGGTCGTGCTCAGTCATCGCCCAACTCCTCTCTGAGACGCCCGAGGAGGCGGTGAAGGCGGACGCGGACACCGGTCGCGCTCAAGCCAAGCTCGCGGCCGATCGATTCCGAGTCAAGGTCGGCGATATAGCGCAGGCCAAGCAGGGTCCGATCCCGGTGGTCGAGGTGGGCCACGGCGTTGGCGAGGTCGATGAGCGCCGCCCGGTCGGGATCAGGCGAGCTCGCCGGGCCGTCGACGGCAAGCTCACGGACCGTCCGACGACGCTGGCTGCGCATGATCTGACGGGCCTCGTTGGCGGCGACCGACATGAGCCAGGCCCTGAGCCGAGCCGGGTCGCGTAGGGTGCCGAGCCGGCGCCACGTGATCGTCCACGCGGCCTGCTCGGCATCGGCCGCCACGTCGAGGTCGCCAGAGACGAAATAGGCGATCCGGGCCATGTCCCCGTGATAGACGGCGACGATCCGCGCGAAGGCCATCTCGTCGCCTGCGATGGCTCGCTCGATGACCGCCCCCGCGATCTCGCTATCAATCGCTACACCGCTCACGATCATGCCCCATAGATGCCGCCGCGACCTACTTGCGTTTCAGGTGCTCGTGTCGTTCGGGCCACTTTGCCACCGTGACCCTGCAGGGCGGACTACCCGAAGTCGTACTCGGCGAATGCCGTCAGGGCAACGTGCCAAGTCGAACGAGGGCGATCTCAGCCGAAGGCAGATCGCCGCCGGAGACGCTGCGAGCCTGTCGGAAAGAGGCCGCCGCGGCCGGACGATCGCCGCGCCGCGCGTAGCGTTCACCGAGTGCCAGCAGGAGGTCCACGCATCGACTGCGGAGGAGGTCACGCCGATCCTCCGCATGCGCGGAGTCGCCGTAAAACGGACAATCGTCCAGGTAGTCGCCACGATAGAGCGCGCGCGCGCGCTCGAGATGGTGAAGGGCAGCGTCGTCGTCCGATGTCGCGCTCGCGGCGGCCATCTCCTCTTCGAAGGCCTGGACATCGCTCCATGCCACGAGCGACGGGTCGAGACGATAGCGATCATTGCGGAAGCTGATCGCGCTCCCTCGATCGCCGCCTCGCCGACCCGGCTCGAGCGTTGTCCGAAGGCCGCTGAGGGTGCGGTGAAAGGCCCGATCCGCGTGCTTGAGGTCGATGTCCGGCCAGATCACCTCGATGATCTCGTCCTTTGTCACTCCGCCCTCACCCCGGTCGAAGATGAAGGCGAAGAGGCCTTCCGCATGGCGGGTACCGGCCTTCGCGCCGCCCCATTGCCGGAGTGCGGCGCCGCCTCGCTCCACCCGCAATGGGCCAAGGGCGAACACATGCAGACCCACATCGCGCGACTGGACCTCCACGATTGCGTCGCTCAGGACCGTCCCCCGAGTCATGACGGCTGCACGCTCTACGGACAGGGACTCGAGCGCCTCCGCTTGCTCATCCTGCCGCACAGCGAGGCTGAGGGAAGCCGCGAGGAAGCCACCTGCCATCGATAGCAGCTCGTTCTCCTGCGGTGTGAATGGCAGGAGCGAACGCTTGGGACCGAAGGAGACCCAACCCACATCGGCTTCCCCGCTCCGCAGCCGTAACCGGAGCGCGAGCGGCGACTCCTTTACTGGATGGCCGTGGCGGGCGACAACATCGCCGGAGGGGGTTTCCACGACGGCGCCGAGCAGTCGGAACGTACGACTGAGGCGCGCTAGGGCCGGAACCACCACGGCTTCCGGCCGTTGCGCGGTGAGCACGTCCTCGCCGAGCGCGCGCAGGAGGCGGTCGTAGGCCGAATCGCGCTCGGATCGCCCCCGGACCGTGCGCCGCACCCAATCCGCGATCGGATCAAACAGGGCGATGGTGACGACCAGCGCGAGGCCGGTGACGATCGGCACGTCGATGGCGAGGGCGTTCTGGGCCCACCGGTCAAGTCCGAATAGAGCGGCAACATAGAGGGTCACGGCAAGACCGACGACAACTGAGTAACGGAACACATGGCCGGTCGCCTCTGGCGACAGGAAGACACCCTGCGCGAACACTGCATACGCCGCGAGGATGACCGCCAGGCTCATGATCACGACGCCGAGCCATGGGACGGCCTCGGCCGTGCCCGGCAGAAACCGGAGAACCCCGCCCCCAGCTCCGACCGCGACGGTGGCCAGCGCCGCCAGGAGCTGCCGGCGCCGGGCCAGGTCGGAGCCAACCGCGCCAAGGGCGCTAGCGATCCAATACAGCGCCGCGAAGAGAACCAGCACTCTGGTGATGATCCAGATCCACCCGACGACCTCCCCCGGAACGCCCGGCAGCTCGAGATGCGGCGCGTTGACGGCGAGCCGCTGATCCGGAAAGAAGACCGCGCCCGCGGCAACCGCCACGCACACTGCGTACGTCCCCACCAGAACAGCCTGCTGGATCGTGGACCGTCGCGTCTCAACCGCCAGCGCCAAGGAGATGTGCAGCACGCCCGCCGGCAGCAGGTAAGCGGTCACGTCCTCGATGGCTCGCATCGGCCGGTCCACGAGGTCTGGTTGCGCAGTGAGGCGCTGCACGACGATCGATACCGACCAGACGACGAGGTAGCCCGTCAGCACCACGAAGACCCGAGCTCCGCGCTGTCGCTGAGCTCGAGTCAGGACTGTCAACCCGAGCCAGGTCGCCAGGATGGCGGTGGCGGCGTGGGCAATGGTCTCCAGCTGCTCGGCCAAGCGCGTTCCCTCTTCGCCGATATGGCGGCCGGGTCACATTACGCCGAGGTTCCTCCGCTTTCAATCACTCGACCGCGCGCACCGACGTCGCAGGGCACGCGGCCGTCGATTCCTGTGTGCACCTACGTCACCCGGGATCGCCGACGGTGAACCCATCGCAGAGTACGCGCGGTTCCCAGGACCGTGAGGCCTATCCAGATGACCAGGAACGCGACCCCGATCCAGGGCCGGACCGCATCGGCCAACTGGAGGGAGGGCGCCATCAGATGGACGCCAAGGATGACAGCGAACGCCACGAATAGTGCACCGATGAACCAAACCAGGCCGATCAGGAAGTCCCACAGCACGAGCGTCGAGCTCGGCACCGCGCGAATCTCATTCTGAGCGGAACGCAATGCCCGATGAAGGAATCCGGCCGGTCCAGATCGCGCTTGGCGAAAACGTAGCTGAGCGGATAGATCACGACGGCGCCCCAGGCCAACATGCCCCAGGCGTCCGGAGGTCCGAGTGCGGGTCTCAACTGCGACGGCGTGACCGCCACGATCCAGCCGATCCACGTGCATACCCACCCAGCGATGGCGTAGGCTGGCAATGTCAGCAACACGATGGCGAGGTCGATGCGACGGCGACCGACGGCCCGGCGTTCGACGCACCGTTGACCCAGAGTCAGCAAAGCCCACCCGGTGGCCATCCCGGCGGCCATCCCGGTGCCGATCGCCATGACGGCGACCTTGCCAACATTGTCCTTGTCCGCCATGCGGACAAGGAGGTACGAGCAGACGATGGCGCCACCGGCAACGACATAGGGCAGGAACCGACGTCGCGCCGCCCGGATCCTGGTCCCGCTTGCACCCCACCCTGAGGAGCGCTCGATCGCCGTCCTGACCTCCTCCGCGAGTGAGACGTTGTTCCGGTCCACGGATGCCCTCCAACCATGTGAGGTGAATCCGACATGTCCTCAGTCGCAATCAGAGGCCAAGCTCGACTCGCAACTCCCGGATGACCTCGATCTCGTCCGGGTCGATCGCCTTCGATTCGGCCAGGTCCAGGTCGGCGGCTGCGCCCGCAGTATCACCGGCGATCACTCGTGCAGTGCCGCGCAGGAAGTACGGAACTGCAGACTCCGGCTGGAGCTCCACGAGCCGTTCGGCATCGATGAGAGCGCCCGGGTCCGACTGCCGAAGGTAGGCGCGCAGCCGTCCAGAAATCGCCTCGAAATTGGCTGGATCAAGGTCGATCGCGTGCGTGTAGTCGCCGATCGCGGCGACGTCGTCGCCGAGATACGCTTTCGCGAGGCCTCGCGCAAGGTATCCCCAGGCAAGGCGCGGGTTCAGCGCGATCGCCGTCTCGGCGTCAGAGATCGCGGCGCGATGGTCCCCCATCTCGATCCGCACCCGCCCTCGCTCGGCGTGCGCCTCCGCTAAGGCCGGATCGAGCTTGATCGCCTTGTCGAGGTCCGCCAGGGCTGCGGCGTGATCGCCTCTGTGGAGCTCTATGCTCGCGCGGTTGACGTACGCGAGCGCGTACTCCGGATCGAGCTCGATCGCCTTGTCGAGGTCCGCCAGGGCTGCGGCGTGATCACCTCCGGCGGCCCTCATGCCTGCGCGGCTGATGTACGCGAGCGCGTAATCCGGATCGAGTTCGATCGCCCGGCTGTAGTCGGCAAGAGCGGCCCGGGCGTCCTCCTGACGTTCATGAACGACGCCGCGATTCCGATACGCAGCTGCGGCATCGGGAGCCAGCTCGATCGCCCTGCCGTAGTCGGCAAAGGCCAGTTCTGTCTCCCCGCGGTCATCGTGGAGATTGCCGCGGTCGACGAACGCGCTCGCGAGTGCCGGATCCAGTTCGATCGCCTTGTTACAGTCGACGAGCGCCCGGTCGAACTCTTGCGTCCGACGGAGAGCGTCGCACCGACCGGCATATGCCGGGGCAAAACCGGAGTCGAGCTCTATGGCCTTGTTGAATGCTGTGTGTGCCTCGTCCCATCGCCCGGCGGCGGCGAGGTCCGATCCTTCCCGGTAGGACCGGGAGGCGCCGGAGGTGCAACTGATCAACAGGAAGCCCGCGGACATGAGCGGGACGAGGAGCAACCTTCCGGCGGCTGCAATGATGTCCGTCGCGTTACGTGGAGGCGTCATGGCGCCCATCCCAGGAGCGCTGTGCCGATCTGGAGCACCAGGATGACGAGCGGCACGGAAATCACCGGGACGAAGAACGAGCGCACTGGATGGCGTGGCCACCACGCGACCGCCACGCCGACCAGGACGAACCATGAGACAAAGAAGGCATAGTTCGCGGGCGAGGGCACGACCAGCAGCGGGTACAGGAGGTACCAGTACGCACTCGCGATCTGCCCGGCGACGCCGATCGTGCCCGCGACGCGGGTGAGGGTCGTCAGCCGATCATCGACTCCGTCGAACCCCCCTCGGACGGAGCGCTTCACTGAGCCACTGGAACCGATCTCGATCATGGCGGGATCCTTCTACGGGCTGTGGACATCGCAGAGCGCCATGGACGCCATGGCTCACCCTGGCTTGCGATCGCGCCCCAGATCGCGCCCCGAGCATGCGCGCCAGGCCCTGCGGTCCGTATCGGGTCAGACTGCGGGAGGCCGTTCGAGGTGTCTGATAGACACGGATGCAGCTCATCGCGCCGTGACGGTGTAGGTCGCCTCGAAGAAGCGTTCCACGATGGCTGCGTGAGGCGGTGGTCGGTCCGCCGCGACGTACAGCATCGGTGCCTCCGGGCAGCGGACCGGACGACCGGACCCTCAGCCGTAAACCCCTGGCGTGCCGGCGGGCACTGCGGAGCCCGTGAGAGCGGCGCGGCTTGAAGCTTGGGTCTGCATGCCGCAGTCCAGCCGAGGTCGGACCGAAGGGCCCTCGGTGCAAAGTCCTGCGTGTCGGGTAGTGCACGTGGAGCGAAAACATGCAGAAGATCATCGAGAACCGGTTGGTAGAGGTGGCGGGAGCGCCAGTGGATATCGCGGCCGGGCGGGGGCCGATCACCGCTCGGCTCCTCGCTCTCTGCACGACGCTCATCCTCGTCGCCGCTGCTTTCGCCGTGATGCTGTGGCTGACGTCCGATCCAGATCGACGCGAGATGGTCGAGGGCCTCGTCCGATCGCCGTTCGGTCTGCTCGTCCTTTTCGGACTGGCCGCGCTCTCGACCGCGACCCTCATCCTGCCGGCGCCCGGTCTCGCACTCACTGCCCTCGCGGGTACCGGCGGTGATCCGATCGTCGTCGGTATCGTTGCCGGACTTGGCCAGGCCGTCGGAGAATTGACGGGCTACGCCGCCGGCTGGAGCGGCAGATCCTTCCTGCCGGATAACGCCGCGACGTCCCGGATGACCGGCTGGCTACGGCGACGAGGCGTCCTCGTGATCTTCGTGCTCGCGGTGGTTCCGAATCCGGTCTTCGACTTGGCCGGTGTCGCGGCCGGCGTCCTGCGGATGCCGGTCTTGAGCTACCTCGCCGCAGCGGCGACCGGCAAGGTCATCAAGAACATCGCCGTCGCGGGCGGGGCGTCGATGATGGGGGCGTTGATGGCCACCATCGCAACGAACTCAACGTAGTTTGTGCCGTCGGGGCACCCCGTCGGCAGCCGTGAGGTTAAAGGTGTAGATGCAGGCGCAGCGCCTCGTCGATGTCGAGCATGA
>JANOTJ010000432.1:0-1989 GCA_031416295.1 Chloroflexota bacterium | reverse complement strand
ACATGATCACGAGGCGCGAAGTCATGGGTTCGGGTCCCTGCGTGCCGGGATCTCGACGATGACATTCGTGGCCTTGATCACGCACACCGCCTCGTCGCCGACCCGCAGCCCCATCTCCTCCACGGCCTCGGCGGTCATGAGACTGACCAGCCGATGCGGGCCGGCCTGGACCTCGACGACCGCCGCGACCCGGTCGGCCTCGATCCGGGTGACGATGCCACGGAACGTATTGCGCGCGGAGCGGGCGACCGTGGGCCGTTCCGGGGCCGCCGCGGCTCGTCGCTCCGCCGCGATCCGCGTCACCTCGGACAGGCGCACCAGGCGCTGCCCGCCAGCCGACCGTTCGACCTGCAGGCGCCCGTCCGCCGCCCAGCGCCGGAGCGTGTCGACGGACACGCTGAGCATTTCTGCGGCCTGGCCAAGGCGCATGGTGTCAATTCGCTCTACATCGTTCATAGCCAGGCATTGTGCCACTGTAGGCGTCGTAACGCTAGGTATCGACTGCCTGACGGCTACCTAAGCGCATCGCGTATCGACTGTCTGGCCCGATCACCGGTCCGCGGATGCGGCCTCCCATCGGCCCCGTATGGCCAGCATCCGGAGCGTCGTACCGTAGCCGATCAGCAGCTGATGGGACGGGCCTTCGGATGCGATGCGCTGTACGTCGTCGTCGTGGTCGACAGGCGCTTGGCCACGACCACGAGCTTGGGATATGACGTGTTGGGACCCTCCGACGTGTACATCCAGAGCCGCTCGGCGGTCGCGCCCGCAGCGGACTGGATGGACTTCACGTGACGTCGGACTTCCGTGATCTGATAGGTCGAGACGCGGCTGTCGCTCGTGTAGACCTTGACCCGCATCCCGATCAGGCTCGCGCCGTTGTTGATCTTCGAGCGGCTGAGCAGGGGCAGGAACATCCCCGCTCGAGCGTGCGCGTAGATCATCGTGACGCCCGGTTCGCGCGGCTGGCTGAGGGCCGGCATCCACATCGCGACCCTGCACGGCGGATACGTGGACGGGCCCCGGATGACGGGCAGGTCGATGGCCAGGCTGGAGACGACGATCCGGGTCGCCACGTTGAAGGCCAAGGTCGCGCACTTGGCCGCCGTGCCGCTGCCGATGCGAATGACGATGTTCCCGGCGCGTGCGGCCTTCCAGATGTCGTTCATCTTCGCTTCGGGGATGGTCCGCGTCGTGTCGACGATCCCGGTCGCGGTCGGGTGGAACTTGTACAGGGTGGCCCGGATGGTCCCGAGATTCGAGCACGTTCCGGAGCGGATCTGGATGCCGTAGACGCTCGTCGGGCTGAGCTTCTTCAGCTTCAGGGTGAGCAGGCCGGTGCCAGTCGTGTACGCCCGCATGACGCCCGTGCCGTAGACCGCGTCCGCCCCGAAACGCGCGTTCCACGTGCGCTTGACGGTCAGGGCGTCCACCGAAGCCACGGCGGACATGGCGATCAGAAGAGCGAGGAAGATCGAGATCAGGCGACGCATGGATGATGACTCCCCGAGCGGCACCGGCACCGCTCCGATGGAGCGCCCGGCCGCAAGTGCGGAGCATACCGATGCTCCGCCGGTCCTGGGTAGACCCCTGACGATAAGACGGTGCGCGCGAGCACGCGCGTGATCAGCTGAAGGTCAGCCCTTGCGCTCCAGGATCGGCCGGGCGATCTCCGGCTTGTCCACGACGAAGGCGAACATCGCCCGATCACCCCAGCGACCGAGGAACAGGTGGCCGTAGATGTTCACGCCGGCATCGGCGAGGGCCCGCGACAGGCGGGCCATCCCGCCCGGCCGATCGTCGACCTCGGTGACCAGCGACTCGCCCTCGATGTAGATGTAGCCCGCGTCGTCGAGGACGGACTTCGTGGCGGCATCGTCGGCCGTGGTCATGATCACGTGCCCGGAGTCGCCGATGCTCCCGCCGCCGATGGCGCGCAGGTCGATGCCGCGGGCGGCCAGCGCCTCGGCGAGCGACGCCATCGCACCC
>JANOTJ010000431.1:0-3537 GCA_031416295.1 Chloroflexota bacterium | reverse complement strand
TCGAGGAGAGCGCCGCGGCACTCGAGGCGACGCCGGCCGAGGCCCCCGCGGTGACCGCGAAGGACGACACGACCGCCTGACCGGCACGGGCCCGTATCCTTGGGGCCATGCCCCATCGACTCCCTCCGCCCGGCCCGTCATACCTGCGCGAACACGAGGTTCGCATCGGCGATCGCGTGCTGCGAGCCGGGATGGCCCGCCCGTCCGAGGCGCCCGACGGTTGGTGGCTATGCCTGCTGTGGGTCGCCGATGACGAGGGCGTTGTCGCCTTCCGGGACGTCGCCCCGTCCGCCGGTCCGCCGCCGGATCCGCCCCTGGCGAAGCTTGGTCCGGCACTATCCGGCGCCCTCAGCGGCCTGATCCTGGAGGACGCGGGCAGACTCCAGTTGCGGGTGGCCGGGCTTGTGCCACCGGACGACGCGGACCGACCATGGCGGGCACCCCTGGCCATCCGCGCGGCCTTCCGATTCGAGCCCGCACGCGCTGCGACAATGCGCCCGAACGAGCTCGCCGAGACCGTGCTCGCGGCGTTCCGCCGTTCGGTCGAGGGACTCCATCGGCCCTGACCCGGTCCGAGGCGCTACACTTCGCGCACCCATGCGAGACCTGTTCGACGATTTCCTGGAAGAGTTGCGCCGCAAGGAGGCCGTCGCCCGTGGCGACGACCCCGATCGCGTGGCTCCACGGCGTCCCAGGAAGGCGGTCGGTCCGGACCCGAATCCGGAGCCTGGACCGGAGAGCGGATCGGAGCCCGGACCCGAGAGCGGATCGGAGAGCGACGACAGCACGCCGCTCGACGATCGGGCAGCACCCGGCCGGGCGGATCGACGTGACCGGGGCCGCCGGCCGCCGCGCCCGACCCCGATCGGCGGCGGCGGTCGTGGCCGTCGCATCGGCCTGTGGATGGTCGGCGGCGTCATCCTGTTGCTCATCCTCCTGTCCGGCTTCGGCCTCGACCTGTGGACGAGCGCGCTGTGGTACCAGAGCGTCGGCTTCGACACCGTGTTCTGGACCCGTGTCGGGGCGCAGGCTGGGCTGTTCGCGCTGGGCCTGGTCATCAGCGCCGCCATCCTCTTCGCCAACCTCGCCCTGGCCGGCCGCCTGGCGCCACCGGCGGACGGTCAGGCCGGCGGCTCGTTCCGATCGCTGCTCGAGCGCCTGAGCGAGGCCGCCACGGCCACCGATCCGGATCGACGCCCAGGCAGCGGTGGGTTCGGGAGTGCCGGCGGCGCGCCGCGCGCAGTCGCCTTCGATGCCGACGACATCCCGGACCTGACCCCGATCGCCCGGGTCGTGCTCGTGGTCGTGGCCGCGCTGGCGGCCCTCACGATCGCCGGATCCGTGGCCGCGAACTGGGAGACCGTCCTGCTCTGGCAGAATCGCGTGCCCTTCGGCGTGGACACGGCATCTGCCGTCACCGATCCGGTCTTCGGCCGCGACATCGGCTACTTCCTGTTCGAGCTGCCGTTCCTGCGTTTCGTCCAGGCCCTGTTCAACGGGATCGTGCTGGCAGCCCTCATCCTCGCCGGCGTCCGCTACGTGGTCGCCGCGACCGGCGGCAGCATGGTCTTCAGCTCTCCGGTCCGCGTCCACCTGGGCGTCCTCGCGGGCCTGTTCCTGCTGTCCATCGCCTTCGGGTACCAACTCGACAAGTACGAGCTTGTGTACAGCGCGCGGGGCATCGCGACGGGTGTCAGCTTCACCGACCAGAATGCCCAGTTCTTCGCCTATGACGTGCTGACCGTCCTGTCCGGCCTGGCGGCAGCGCTCCTCGTGGGTGGGGCCTTCACGCGGATGATCTGGCCCCTTGCGCTGGTCGTGACCGTGTGGTTCGCCGCCTCGCTGGTCATCGGCCGGATCTACCCCGAGGCCATCCAGCGCTTCACTGTCGAGCCCAACCAGTACGCGCAGGAGGAGCGCTACATCGCCAACAACATCAAGATGACGCGCCTCGCCTTCGATCTCGAGGACTGGGAAGATCGCCCGTTCCGTGGCGAGACGGTGCTGACCCAGGAGCTGATCGACGCCGATGTGGACACCTTCCGCAACGCACGCCTGTGGGACTACCGGCCGCTCGCGGACACCCTCGACCAGCTCCAGACGATCCGCCGCTACTACACGTTCTTCGATGTGGACACGGATCGCTACGTCATCGACGGCGTCCAGCGCCAGGTGATGCTGTCGGCCCGCGAACTGGCCCTCGACGAGGACCTCGGGACCACGGGCTTCGTCAACCAGCGGGTCATCTACACCCATGGCATCGGCGCCGCGATGGTGCCCGTGAACGAAGTCGCGAACGAGGGCCAGCCGAGGCTGTTCATCAGCAACCTGCCGCCCGTGTCTTCCAACAGCGCCCCGCCGATCAGCGAGCCGCGCATCTACTTCGGAGAACGCCAGTCGTCGTACGTCGTCACCGGCGCGCAGCAGGCGGAATTCGACTACCCGACCGGCGAGGGTCAGGGCGTCGCCGGCGAAGGTACCTCGACGCGCTGGACGGGCACCACCGGCATCGACCTCGACTCGACGCTGATGCGCCTGCTCTTTGCGCTGGAGTTCCGTGACCTGGACCTGCTCATCAGCAACCAGGTGACCGCCGATAGCCAGCTGCTGATGCACCGCTACCTCGCTGATCGGCTGCCGCGCATCGCGCCGTTCCTCCAGTACGACAAGGATCCGTATATCGTCATCGACGGGAGCGGCCGGCTGGTGTATGTCCAGGACGCGTACACGACCAGCAATCGATTCCCGCACGCCGACGCCTTCGCCCCGACCTCGCTGACCACGACCGCCCTGGACGCCGCGCCAATCAACTACATCCGCAACAGCGTCAAGATCACGATGGACGCGTACGACGGGACGATGCACTTCTACGTGGCTGATCCCGAGGACCCGTTCATCCGCGCCTACAGCGGCATCTTCCCGACCCTCTTCCAGCCCATGGCGGAGCTGCCCGACGACCTGCGCGCCCACCTGCGCGTGCCGGAGGAGCTGTTCAACGTCCAGACCAGGATGTTCGGCCGTTATCACGTGACCGACACCGAGCGGTTCTTCCAGGGCAATGACCTGTGGACCGTGCCCCAGGGCCAGACGAGCGAGGCGACCCTGCCTTCCGAGGCCTACTACGTCGTCATGCGCATGCCCGGTGAGCAAGAATCAGAGTTCCTGCTCCTCCAGCCCATGGTCCCGGTCGGGCGCGTCAACATGATCGCCTGGGTGGCCGCCCGGAACGACGACCCGAACTACGGTGCGACCCGTGTGTACCGCTTCCCGGCCGACACCACGATCTTCGGGCCGGCCCAGATCGAGGCGCGCATCGACCAGGACGCGATCATCAGCGAACAGTTCACCCTCTGGAGCCAGTCAGGGTCGACGGTCATCCGGGGCAACCTGATCGTCGTCCCGGTCGGGGATTCACTGCTGTACTTCCAACCGGTCTACCTCCAGTCCACGGGCTCCGCGTTCCCCGAGTTCCGGCGGATCGTCGTGGCCTCGCCGCGCGAGGTCGTCTGGGGCGAGACGCTGGGTGAGGCGCTGCGC
>JANOTJ010000430.1:0-6949 GCA_031416295.1 Chloroflexota bacterium | reverse complement strand
GAGACGCATGCGGCCATCGAGGGTGGCCACGCGCACGCGGTCGACGACGCAGGAGGTGGCAGGCACGCTGTTCGCCGAAGGCATCCCGGGCTTCGGTTGGTGGTCTACGCTCGAGGCATCCTGGCCGAACGCGACGCTCTTTGCGGAGCGCGCCCTCGCCGCGCTCAACGTCGCGGATGGCCCGCGCGAGATCGGCATCGACGATCCCGTCGTGCGGGCCGCCGCCGCCGCCATCGGCGTCATCCTCTCCTGACCGTCGGCGGGCCTCCGGGTCAGCTCCAACCGTCGTCCAGCTGACGACGCGGAGCAACGAACACCTGTTCGAAATGACGCGGGTCGGCTAGACTTGGTTCGTGCCCCAGGATCAGCTCGTCGTGCGCGGTGCGCGCGAACACAACCTCAAGGACGTCACGGTCGCCTTCCCGCGCGATCGGCTCGTTTGGCCCCGGCGCCGGGGCCCTGGGAGGCGAGATCATCGCCAACGGGCCGCTGGGCAAGCACGTTGGCAGGAGCGGCCCACCTGGGATCGCACGGTCACGCCGAACATCCGCAAGCGCACCGGCCAGCGACCGCCCCGCCGCCGCTGAGGCCCGGTCGGCGCGGGTCTGCTGCGTGAGCACGTAACGCCGGTGGACTCCCAGGAAGTACTGTGGCGTCCGGCATCGCGACTAGCCTTGTCTCGGGTTGACCCATAGTCGAGAGGTCCCATGGCCGCCTGTCAGCAGTGCGGATCGGACAACGGCGCCGAGCGCCGGTTTTGCGGGGATTGTGGCGCGGCCCTGATACCGGGCTGCCCCAAGTGCGGTGCAGCCAACGAGCCCGGCGTCCGGTTCTGCGGAGCATGTGGTACCCGTTTCGAGCCGGAACCGGTGGGTACTCCGGTTGCGGCGCGAACCATCGGCGTAACGAAAGCGGAGCCATTGGTGGAACAGCCGCCACCAGGCAGGCATCCGTTCCACGACGAGCACGGCGAACACTCGACACGGGCGCCGGTCGCATACACCCCGGCCCACCTTGCCACCAAGATCCTGACGTCCCGGTCCGCGCTCGAGGGCGAGCGGAAACAGGTGACCGTCCTGTTCTGTGACATCGTCGGTTCGACGACGATCGCGGAACGCTTGGGCGCCGACCGCATGCACGCCCTCATCGATCATTTCTTCGACCTCGCCCTGGCCGAGGTTCACCGCTACGAAGGCACCGTCAACCAGTTTCTCGGCGATGGATTGATGGCGCTGTTCGGGGCGCCGGTCGCGCACGAGGATCACGCGCGCAGGGCCGTCCTCGCGGCCCTCGGCATCCAGCGGGCGCTCCGCGAGCATCGCGCGGAATTCGAGACCGAGGGTGCCCCATTCGACCTTCGGGTGGGCATCAACACGGGCATGGTCGTCGTGGGCACGATCGGTGACAGCCTGCGCATGGACTACACCGCGGTCGGCGATACCACGAACCTCGCGGCGCGCATCCAGTCACTGACCGAGCCTGGCTCGGTCTTCGTCAGCGACTCGACCCATCGGCTGGTCGCGTCCCTCTTCGACTGGGCACCCGAGGGCGTGCGCACGGTGAAGGGCCGGAAGGAGCCGGTGACCCTCTATCGGGCCCTGGCCGCGCGGCACTCCGGAGAGCCACAGAGCCGGACAGGGCTCGGTGTCGGCTCCGCGCTCGTGGGGCGCGACGAGGAGGTGGCCGTACTCGGCGCCGCGCTCCGACGCGTCGAGGACGGGCTCGGTGGGATCGTCGCGGTCATCGGCGAGCCGGGCCTCGGCAAGTCGCGGCTCATCGACGAGGTCCATCACGGCGCGTCGCCACGGATCGCCTGGCTGGAAGGTCGCGGCCTGAGCTTCGGGCACGCGATGAGCTACTGGCCGTTCATCGATCTGCTGCGACGCTGGATCGGGGTGACGGAGGAGGATCCGCCGGACGTGGCGACGAACGCGCTGCTGGGCTGCGTCGCGGAACTGTTCGGCCCGGAAGCGGACGACGCCGCGCCCTACCTCCTCGTCCTGATGGGCCTGCCGGTGCCGGAGGCGCTCGAAGCCCGGGTGAAGTACCTCGACGGCGACGCGATGGGGCGCCAGGTCTTCCTGACCATGCGCCGCCTCGTCGAGCGGCTGGCCAGCGAGCGGCCCGTCGTGCTCGTATTCGAGGACGTCCACTGGGCCGATGAGTCGTCGGCGCAGTTGCTGGAGCACCTGTTCCCGCTCGTCGAGACGCATCCGCTCCTGCTGATCGGGACGTCGCGCCCGGACGCCGACAGCCCGGTGGCCCGGGTCCGCGCTGTGGCGTCCGCGTCGTATGCCGCGCGGTATGTCGAGGTCCGCCTGCATCCGTTGACGGACGATCGTGGTCGCGAACTCGTCACGAATCTGTTGGCCGGTGAGGGACTCGGCGACCTCCGCGAGCGCGTCATGGCGAAGTCCGAGGGCAACCCGTATTTCGCCGAGGAGATCGTCCGCTCACTCATCTCGTCGGGCGGCCTCGTCCGTGACGCGGCGGGTGCGCTGCGGGCGACACGTCACGTGGACCAGATCGCCATCCCCGACACGCTCCAGGGGGTGATCATCGCCCGCATCGACCGCCTCGACGATGACGTCAAACAGGTCCTCAAGATGGCGTCGGTCATCGGCCGGTCCTTCCTCTACAAGGTGCTCGATGCACTGGCCGATCCCGGCAGAACGCTGGAAGCCCAGTTGAGCGGGCTGGAGCAGCTCGAGCTCATCCGCGAGCGCCGACGCAACCCGGAACTCGAATACTGGTTCACCCACGCCCTGGTCCAGGAGGCGACGTACGAGTCGATCCTCGTCGAGCGCCGCAAGGCCCTCCACCGGCAGGTGGCCGAGTCGATGGAGATCCTGTTCCCGGACCGGCTCGACGAATTCGCCGGCGTGCTGGCCCACCATTTCACCGCGGCGGAAGCCTGGGATCGCGCGCAGCACTACCTGTTCCTGGCCGGCGACCAGGCCAGCCGGATGGCCGGCGATACGGAGGCGCTGGCGCGCTACCAGGAGGCGCTCGAGGCGTACGCGCGCGCCTTCGGCGACGCGTGGGATCCGTTCGACCGGGCCGTACTGGAGCGCAAGGTCGGCGAGGCGCGGTTCGCGCGGGGCGACCACGCCGGCGCGATCGAACACTTCGAGCGCGCCCTCGGTCTCCTCGGTCGGCCCTATCCCTCGACGCGTTCCGGGCTCCGGCGGGCGATCGTCGTCGCCATGGCTCGCCAGCTCGCCCGGTTCGGGTTCCATGAGGTGACCGGACGGCGCGGCGAACGGACGGCCGACCGGAACGTCGAGGAGTGCTGCCGGATCTACTACCTGCTCAGCTACATCGACCTTTTCGGCGACCAGGAGCGACTCGGCTTCGACATCTTCGCCCAGATCAACACCGCCGATCAGGGCGCGGGTCGGGAGTATCTGGCCCGTGGCCTGATGGGCGCGGGCGTGTTCTTCGACATCGTGGGCCTGCACGGGCTCGCCGCCCGCTACCACCGACGCGCCGCGGACGTGGCAAAGATCCTCAACAGCCCGCTGGCCGACGGTGACGTGCACGTCGGGCTGGCCTTCCATTTGCGTCACCTCGGCGAGATGGACCTGTCGGTCGAGGCCGCGCGAGCGTCGGCCGAGTCGTACCGGCTGGCCGGCCGGATCCGGGAGTGGGGCGGCGCGCTTGGCACCGCGATGCACGTCCAGCGGTACACCGGTTCGCTGGCCCCGATGATCGCGATCGCGGTCGAGCTCGGCCGCATCGGCGATGAATCCAACGACGTCATCCTTGGGGGCTGGTCGGAGCAGGCGCAGGCGTTCGCCGATCGCGTGAAGGGCGACCTCGACCAGGCCGTCGAACGGCTCGAGAAGGCCATCACGATCTACGCCGCCATGCCGGCCCATGCGTCCGTCGCGGAGGCGACCGGCGACCTCGGGATCTGCCGGCTCCGCCAGGGACGGGTGGACGAGGCGATCGAGCTGCTCACGTGGGCGGTCGCGTCGCTCGACGAGCACGGGCTCCGTGGATACGAGGCCACCTTCGCTCGCTGCGGCCTCGTCGAGGCGCTCATCGCCCGCGCCGAGACCCTGCCGGAGGGTCCCGACCACACCGCAACGCTCGCCCAGGCGAAGCGGGCTGCGGGCCTGGCCATCAAGCAGACGCGCACGAATCGTGCCGGGATCCCCTTCGCGGCGCGGGTCGCGGGAACGGTCGAGTGGCTTCGCGGCGATCGTGCCGCCGCGCTGAAATGGTGGCAACGCGGGATTGCCGCCGCGGACGCCGGTCCGACGCCCTACCACGGCGCCCTCCTTCACCTTGAGCTTGGACGGCGAACCGGCGATCGCGGCCACCTCGAACAAGCGGAACGGGTGCTCCGCGATATCGAGGCCGCACCGGAGGCGGACCTTGCCAGGGCGGCGCTCGATCGTCTGCCGATCCCCGCACAGGAGATGTGACATGCCCACCCCCGAACGCGGTCCCGACGGCTTCTTCCACCCCGCTAACGAAGGCGAGCTGGCCCAGCTGATCGGATCTGCCTCCGACAGCAACCAGCAGTTTCGGGTGCGCGGCGCGATGCATTCCGTTCTGCCGGCGATCACGACCGATGGCTGGAACGGCCCCACCGACCCAGGACCGGGGTACGACGTCAAGCTCGACCGGATGAACTGCATATCCCAACGGAACCCGAGTCCGGGCGGGCTGATCACGGTCCAGGCGGGCTGTCATATCGGGGCCGATCCCCTGGACCCCGCGGCAACCTGGGACGCGAGCCTTCTTGCTTGGATGGACCGGAACTCATGGGGAACGCTCGACGATCTCGGCGGGATCACCCATCAGACCGTCGGCGGATTCCTGTCGACCGGTTCCTCGGGCGGCTGTCTGCAGCGATCGATCGAGCCGCAGATCCGCAGGATCCGGGTCATGGACGCGACCGGCACGCCCCGCGACTTCCTGCCGGGCAGTGACGAGTTCCTCGCGGCGGGCGTGTCCCTTGGCCTGCTTGGCGTGGTGACGGAGATCGATCTCTACCCCGTCGACAAGTTCTGCATCACAGGACAGGAAGCGACGACCACCCTTGCGGATGCCGAGCTCGACCTGCTGGGCGACGGAACGCCCGGTCGGCCGAGTCTGGCGACGTTCCTCGCCGAGACCGAATACACGCGGATCATGTGGTGGCCGCAGCCGAAGGTCGGCAAGCTCGTCGTCTGGAAGGCGACGGCGTCCGCCTGTCCGGCACCGGACAAGATCGTTCCGTACCAGGAACTCGGCGGGCCTGGCTTGCCCCTGCTGGACCTTGTGGATCTGCTCCCGGTCCTGCTGCGGACGGTCCGTGCCCTCGTGGTCAATCGAGTCGCCCTGGAAGGGCTGCTCGCGCGGAACCGGGCGCTATTCGACGACGACCTGGCGACCGCCCTTGTCCAGCTGCTCGACGATCTGGAGGAAGGCGATCCGTACGACGGGATCAAGCTCATCGAGGGCCTCGCCGAGCAGTTCGGACTCGAGGTCTTCGTCGACCTGTATTTCACCTTGCTCGGGAATCGGACCTCTGATCCGCTGGCGATCGCCATGTTCGATGCCATCTTCGAGAACGAGCAGGACTTCGAAGGGACCTGGTCGCCGAGGATCATGAACCAGCTGTTCCTTGTCGCCGACAAGGACAAGGCGCCACCGAACAAGGGCAAGGCGAACGCGTTCGTGGACTACAGCTATCGCAGCCTGCCGATGGACAACGAGATCGCGGATCGCCTGATGCCCACGGAGTTCACCGAACTCTGGATCCCGATCGCGCGGACGAAAGACGTCATGAACAAGCTGGCGGCCTTCTACGATCAGGGTGGGTACGCCGCCACCGGGACCTACGCCTGCGAGATCTACGGCGCGAAGCAGAGCGACTTCTGGCTGAGCCCCGCCTACGGCACGGACGTCGTACGGATCGACATCTTCTGGTTCGGCGGCAATGCCGGATCCCCGGCGACGTCCTTCTTCCCGGCGTTCTGGAAGGTCCTGGAGCCATTCGGGTTCCGGCCGCACTGGGGGAAGTACCTGCCGCCCGCCGACGGTCCAACCGGCGCCCGCTACCTAGCGGCGAAGTACCCCCGGCTCGACGACTTCATGACGCTCCGGGCCAAGCAGGATCCGAAAGGCATGTTCGTAACGGAGTACTGGCGCGACCACCTCGGCATCACGGTGCCTGTCCGCACCTGACAGGGGCATCGGCTAGTCGAACGCCCGTTCTAACTGACGGGTTTCCGGTAGAATGCGAAGGTGCCCCAGGATAAGATCGTCGTGCGCGGCGCGCGCGAACACAACCTCAAGAACGTCACCGTCGCGTTCCCGCGTGACCGGCTGGTGGTCATCACCGGCCTGTCCGGTTCGGGCAAGTCCAGCCTCGCCTTCGACACGATCTACGCCGAGGGCCAGCGCCGCTACGTGGAGAGCCTGAGCGCCTACGCGCGCCAATTCCTTGGCCAGATGGAGAAGCCCGACGTCGACCAGATCGCCGGGCTCTCGCCGGCCATCTCCATCGATCAGAAGGGCGCCTCGCGGCCGAGGCCGCGGAGGCCGCCGGATCGGTGATGGAGGTCACGAGCATCACCGTCCTGCCGGCCAACGAGGAGCCGCTCAGCGAGGGCACCGCATCGGACTGGCTGCCCGGCATCCGCGACGAGCACGACGATGAAGGCGGTGCCGGCTGGCAGGCCCGCTGGCTGGATCGCCCGACCTGGGATCGCACCATCACCCCGAACGTGCAACGGGCACCCCTCGAGTCGTCCGTTGAGCGCACCCTGTCTGACGTTAGTTCGCAGGAGCCGTAGATGGCGCAAGTCGCGCGCGCAAGTACGACGTCAATGAATCGGCGATGACGTGCACGCTGCAAGTCCTCACCCGTACGTCATCGCCGATTCACTGACGTCGTACTTGCGCACGCGACTTGCGCCATCTACGGCTCCTGCGAACTGACGTCAGATAG
>JANOTJ010000429.1:0-17083 GCA_031416295.1 Chloroflexota bacterium | reverse complement strand
CGACAACGGAGGACCACGATGACCACGATCGGCTACGCGGCGATGCTCGAGCAGTTCCATCCGACCGAGCTGCTCGATTTGTGCGCCCAGGCCGAGGCCGCGGGCTTCGAGGCCGGCTTCATGGTCAGCGAACACTTCCACCCGTGGACGCCGCAACAGGGCCAGAGCGCGTTCGCCTGGTCATTCATGGGCGCGCTCGGGCAGCGCACGTCGCTCCGGTTCGGGACCGCCGTCACCTGCCCCGGCTTCCGATACCACCCCGCGGTCATCGCCCACGCCGCGGCCACCCTGGGCGCCATGTACCCCGGGCGCTTCTACCTCGGCCTCGGCGCCGGCGAGGCGCTCAACGAGCACGTCATCGGCGGGGTCTGGCCCGAGGTCCCGATCCGTAGCGCGATGATGTTCGAGGCCATCGAGATCATCAACAAGCTGTTCACGGGCGAGGTCGTCCGCCACAAGGGCGAGTACTTCACCCTCGAGCGCGCGAAGCTGTACACGCGACCGGAGGTGCCGGTCCCCGTCTACGTCGCGACAGCCGGGCCGGTCAACGCGAAGAAGACCGGCAAGTTCGCCGACGGGATCATCACGGTCGGCGCCGCCGACGAGAAGATGGGCATGATCTGGGGCAAGTTCGAGGAGGGCGCGCGGGAAGCCGGCAAGGATCCGACGAAGGCCCCCAAGATGCTCCAGATCCACATCTCGTGGGCGCGCACGGACCAGGAAGCCATCGATAACGCGATGGTCGAGTGGCCCAACGGCGGGATGGCCTTCTTTCCCAAGCAGGACATCAAGAACCCGGAGGACTTCGCGGGCATCGCCAGGCTCGTGCGGCCGGAGGACTTCGCCAACCGGGTCCTGCTGAGCAGCGACCTGGAGGTCCACACCAAGCACATCCAGCACTACGTGGACATGGGCTACGACGAAGTCCACCTGCACAACGTCGGACGCAACCAGGCCGAGTTCATCGAGGTCTTCGGGAGGGACGTCCTGCCCAGGCTGCGCCTGGGCTGACGTCTAGCGCCTCGAACGCTGGCTGGCCACGACCGCCGCGCTGATCGCGACCGTCAGCCCGGCGGCGGCGAGCACGCCGGCCGTCCCGGTCGCGACGGCGACCGAGCCCGCGGCGATCGGGATGATGACCTGGCCGACGCGGTTGCCGAGCAGCCGCAACAACATCGCGGTGCCGCGCGATCCGGCCGTGGCCCGTGCCGCGACCCACGACATCGTGAGCGGCTGGCACACGCCGAGCGTGACGCCGGCGATCGCCATCACGACGAACATCGCGGGCAATGGCACGACCGCCAGGGCGACCACGGCCGCCGCGGCGACGATGAGGCTGCCGAGCATCAGGCGCTCGCGCCCAAGCATCGTGACCAGCCGGCCGAGGAACAGACGCGACGCCATCGAGGCACCCGCCCAAACCGCCAGAAGCGCACCGACCGTGGCCACGCTCAGGCCCCGCTCCTGGCCGAGCGCCGGGAGGTACACGACGAGCACGTCCATCGTCGCCAGCACGGTCATGCTCGCGAGCATCGCCGGAACCATGCCGGGCATCCGCAGGATGGTCATCACCGCGGGTCGTTCGGGAGCCACGACCGGCGGCGCGACCGCCGGTCCCGGGTCGTTGCGCCACTGACTGATGATCAGCGGTACGGCCAGCAGCGCCAGGACCCCGCCGAAGACGAGCGCCTGGCGTGTGCCCTCGGGCGACCCGGCGCCGGCGATGAGGCCCGCTGCGGCCGGTCCGATCAACTGGCCCAGCGAGGCGACGAACGACAGGTTGCCGAAGCGTCGATCGTACGACGCCGCAGGACTGCGGCTGCCGACGAGGGTCTGGTCGGCGACGACGAAGATGAGCTGGCTCAGGCCCAGCAGTCCGATGCACAGGACCAGGGCGATCGGCGACCCGATGAAGGCGAGCGCCGCCGACGCGATCCCGAGGCCGACCGTCGAGCCGAGCAGGAACGGGAACTCGCCGTACCGGTCGATCCGGCGCCCGATCGACAGCGCAAGGACGACCGGCGCGATCGCAAAGGCGGCCGCGACGAGCCCGAGCGAGCTCGGGGCCATGCCGATCTCGGGCGCCCGATACGAGGCCATCGGGCGGGTGACCGCGGTCGCTGCCTAGAGCAGGGTCGCCACCAACAGCAGGCCGAGGAACCAGCGCGCGTCGGCGTCGGGCCGGCGCATCAGCGCAGGTCGGCGAGCCTGTCGATCCGCATCTCCCCGAGCCTGCCCATGGTCAAGCGTCCGCGAGCCGGCGAGCGGCGATCTCGCCGACGAGGATCGCCGAGAGGTTCGTGTTGGCGTGCGGGACGGTCGGCAGGACCGACGCGTCCGCGACCCACAACCCGTCGATGCCGTGGACCCGGAGATTCGGGCCGACCACGGCGCCCGGGTCGTCCACGGGCCCGATCCGGCAGGTCCCGACCCCGTGGTTGTAGCTGATGTAGCTGGAGCGGATGTGGTCCATGAGATCCTCGCCGGGTCCCGGAGACAGGAGCGGACCATAGAACGCGGCGAGGCTCGGCTTCGCGACCAGCTGCTGCACGAGGCGAACGCCGCCGAGCATCGCCGCTCGGTCCCAGGGATGCTCGAGCAACGCGGGTTCCACGATGGGCAGCTCATCGGGATCGGTCGACGCCAGCCGGACCCGGCCGCGCGAACGGTGCTCGAGGAGACGAATGGAGAACGGCAGGAGCGGCGGCATGCCCTCCATCCGGATCGATGGCTGCATGAAGATGTGCAGGTCCGGGTGGGCCGCCGCCGGGTCGCTCCGGGCGATGAGCCGGACCTTGGGGATGACGTAGTCCTCGCGCAGGTCGGTCGTTCCCTGGAAGGTGATGTAGACCACGGCGTGGTCCTGGTAGTCGCGTCCGACGCCGTCCAGGACCAGCCGCGGCGCGATGCCGTGGCGGGCCAGCTCGTCGGCCGGCCCGATGCCCGACAGCAGCAGGACCTGCGGGGAGTGGAACACCCCGGCGGCAACGACGGTCCGTGCCGCATCCACGGTCCGTGCCGCGCCATCCGGTCCGACCAGTTCGACGCCCGACGCTCGCTTCCCCTCGATCATGACCCTGGTCACCGTCGTATCGGCCAGGATCGTGAGGTTCGGGCGGTCGCGCGCGGGTCCGAGGTAGGCCACGGCCGTGGACTGGCGGATACCGTCGCGCACGTTGTATGGCGAGGCGCAGACGCCCAGTGGCTCGGGCACGTTGAGGTCGTGGCAGCGCGGCAATCCGAGCTCGGCGGCTGCCTCTATCAGGGCTCGAACCGGCGGGTCCACCGAATCGTCGAGCCGATAGCTGCGCTCGAGATGCAGCGGCCCGCCACGGCCGTGGATCGGATCGTCACCGAAGTCCGGGTCGTCCTCGATGGCGCGCATGAGCGGCAGCAGCGCATCGTACGACCAGGCTTCGCCACCGAACCTCGTCCACGCCTCGAAGTCGCAGGCCATCGGCCGCACCACGGACAGGTTGTTGATGGCCGAGCCGCCGCCCATGATCCGTCCCGACAGGAGGGGGAACGATGAGCCATCCTCGCGCTCGACGTCGTACATGCGCACGTACGGCGACTGGAGGACGAGCTCCGACTGGCGCCTCGGGTCGGCGACGACGCCCGGGACCGGCAGGGGATCGGGGCCCGCCTCGACGAGCAGGACCCGGCAGGCCGGATCCTCGCTGGCCCGCGCCGCGACGACGCAGCCGGCCGTCCCTCCACCGACCACGACGAGGTCGTACCCGCTCACGACCTGGCGGATCCGGTGGCTTCGAGCCGATCACGCAGACAGCGCGTCACCTGGCCGATCATCGCCCCCGCGGTAGCCCGGAGGACCATGTCGCCGATGATCGCGAGCCGGCCCCTGGTCGTCACGGTGGCCCGGTAGGTGAGGGTCGTCGCGCCGGGCGCGGTCGCCACGACGGCTGCCTCGATGTGGGCGAGCACCCGGCTCTTGGTCATCGAATCGGTGCCCTCGACGTCGACCACGAGTCCATCCGGGAAGTCGATCCGGGTCATGACCGAACGGAAGCTGAAGTTCCCGTCGATCGGACCGACCGACGCGCGGACCGTGCCCTCGAAGGTGCGCTCGTCGAGCTGGCGGACCTCGCCGACCCCCGGCACGCACGCGGCGAGGTCGGTCGGATCGATAAGCACGGACCACACGGCGTCGGCGGCCGCCGAGACGTCGATCGTCCCTCCGAGCTTCATGGCCAGGCCGCTCCACCGGTTGGGTTGTCCACATCACCCATCGTACTGCATACAACCACGCTCCGGAAGCGGACTCAGCCGGGGGCCGTCGCCGCCATGGCTGTCACTGCGCGCCAGGCATCGTGGTAGGTCGTGTACAGCGGGGCCGGCGCGAACCGGATCAGGTCCGGCTCGCGGACGTCGCCCACGACCCCGAAGGACTCGAGTGCGGCATGACGCGCGGCAGCGTCGCGAACCTGGAGCGAGAGCTGGGCGCCGCGCGCGCCTGGCTCGCGCGGGGTGACGATCGCGACATCCGGCACGAGCGCGTCGATGAGCGCCTCCAGATAGCCGGTCAACGCGACCGACTTCGCCCGGATGGCCGGCATGCCGACCTCGTCCACGATGGCCAGGGCCGGCGCCAGTGGGGAGAGCGACAGGATGGGTGGCGTCGAGATCCGGAAACCGTCCGCGCCCGCCGCGGGCTGGAAGTGCTCGGCCATGGCGAAGCGGGTGGCCGGCTCGTTGCCCCACCAGCCGGCCAGTCTCGGCGTCGCAGCGTCGGTCGCGTGGCGCTCATGGACGAACATCTGGCCGATCGCGCCCGGGCCGCCGTTGAGGTACTTGTAGGTGCACCATGCGGCGCCGTCCACGTCGTCATCGTGGAGCGTCAGGGGCACGTTGCCGGCGGCGTGGGCGAGGTCCCACAGGGCGATCGCGCCGGCCTCGTGCGCGGCTGCGGTCAGGCGGCCGATATCGAGCGACTGCCCCGTGGCGTAGTTCACCCCGGCGAGCAACGTCAGCGCCAGTCGATCGTGGAGGTCGTGGACGGCGGCCTCGAGATCGGCCTCGCGCAGGGTCAGCTCCCCAACCCTGGGCCGGACGACGATCAGGTCGCGCTCGGGATCCAGCCCGTGGTGCCGGAGCTGCGAATCGACGACGTAGCGGTCGGACGGGAACGTCGGGGCCTCCATCAGGATGGACGTCCGCGAGCCCTTCGGCTGGAAGAACGACGCCAGCAGAAGGTGCAGGTTCACGCTCAGGGTGTTCGCCGTGGTGATCTCGGCAGGCAGCGCGCCGACGATTCGCGCTGTGCGCTCGGCGAGGATCCGCTCGACATCGAGCCAGCCGTCCTCACCGTCGACCCAGGCATCGACACCACGGGCGGCCCAGCGATCGAGCTCGGCGATGACGGCCTCGCGCGCGCCCACCGGTTGGGCGCCCAGCGAGTTGCCGGCGAGATAGGCGAGCGTCCGCCCGTCGGATCCGCGGGGCAGGACGAAGCGTTCGCGGATCCCCGCCAGCGGATCGGCGCCATCGAGCGCGAGGGCACGCGCCTCGCTTGTCTCGACGCCGCTGGACACCCCGCGCCTAGAGGCGGACGCGCGGCGGCGAGTCGCGGTCGAACATGTGGACCGTGTCCACGAAGCGGACCTGCTTGGTCTGGTAGGCCATCACCAGCGAGTGGGTGCGCGCGCCGCCACCGAAGAAGCGCACGCCTTCGAGCAGATCGCCGGCGGTGACCCCGGTCGCGGCGAACACCAGTTCCTGGCCCGGCGCCAGGTCCTCGGTCCGGTACACGCGCGACTCGTCGCCGTGGCCCATCCGTGCGCCGCGCTCGCGTTCCTCGTCGCTGCGGTAGCGGAAGCGAGCCTGGATCTCGCCCCCAAGGCAACGCAGGGCCGCCGCGGTGATCACCCCCTCGGGCGCCCCGCCGATGCCCATGACGGCGTGGACGCCCGTGCCCGAGACGGCACACGAGATCGCCGCCGACAGGTCGCCGTCGCCGATGAGCTGGATCCGCGCACCCGCGGCCCGGACCTCGGCGATGAGGTCCACGTGTCGGTCCCGCTCGAGGATGACCACGGTGATGTCCCCGACCCGTCGGCCCAGGGCCTCGGCGATGCGCCCCAGGTTCTCCGTCGGGCTCTCGCGGATATCGACCTTGCCGGCCGCACCCGGACCGACGCACAGCTTGTCGAGGTAGGTGTCCGGCGCGTGGGTGAGTCCGCCGGCCTCCGATGCGGCGAGGACGGTGATGGCCCCGGGCTGGCCGTGGGCGACGAGGTTGGTGCCTTCGAGGGGATCCACGGCGATGTCCACGGCCGGCACGTCGGCGCGCTCCGCGCCGGTCCGGCCCACCCGTTCGCCGATGTACAGCATCGGGGCCTCGTCGCGTTCGCCCTCGCCGATGACGATGCGACCTGCGAAATCGATCTCGTCCATGGTCCGGCGCATGGCCTCGGTCGCGGCCGCATCGGCCTCGTCCTTGGCCCCGCGGCCCATGAACCGGGCGGACGCGATGGCCGCGGCTTCGGTGACCCGGACCATCTCCAGGGCGAGCATCTGTTCCATGGGACCTCCGTCGGGATCAGTGTCGGAAGTGGCGTCGGCCGGTGAAGACCATCGCCATGTGATGGCGGTCGGCGACCTCGATGGCCATCTCGTCGCGGATGGACCCGCCAGGCTGGATGATCGCCGTGACGCCCGCCTGGGCCGCGGCCTGGATGCCGTCCGGAAACGGGAAATACGCGTCCGATGCCATGACCGCGGTCCGGGCGCGATCGCCGGCCCGGCGCAGCGCGATCTCCACGGACACTTGCCGCGAGGCCTGACCGGCGCCGATGCCGACGGTCGCCCCGTTGCGGGCGAGGATGATCGCGTTGGATCGCACGTGGCGCACGGCCCGCCAGGCGAAGAGCATGTCCGTCAGCTCCTCCAGGGTCGGGCGTCGCTGGGTGACGACCTGGAGGTGGCCGCGGTCCAGGCCGAGGTCGTCCAGGCTCTCCACCAGCAGTCCGCCGGCGACACGCTTGAAGTCAAGGCTCGCGATGCCGTAGTCGCGCATGCCATCGATGGGGTCGGGTGGCACGGCCAGCAGCTCCAGGCCATGCTTGGAGCGCAGCAGCCCGATGGCCGCCTGGCTGAAGGCCGGCGCGACGACCGCCTCGTACGAGTTGGCCGCGATCTCCCGGGCGGTCGCGCCGTCGAGTTCGCGGTTGACCGCCACGATGCCGCCGAAGGACGCGACGGGGTCCGTCTCCAGGGCGTGCCGGTAGGCCTCGACGAGCTCGTCGTTCGAGGCCAGGCCGACCGGATCGGTGTGCTTGACGATGGCCACCGTCGGGGCCGTGTAGTCGCGGACGACGCGATAGGCGGCGTCCAGGTCGAGCAGGTTGTTGAAGGACGGGCGTCCGCCCTGTAGCTGGGTCGCATCCGCGAGCGTGCCGCTGCGGTGCGTCGTCTCGCGGTAGAACGCGGCGTGCTGATGCGGGTTCTCGCCGTAGCGCAGATCGTCGACCTTCTCGAGGACGAGGGCCAGACGCCGCGGAAAGACGATCCCGGCGATGTGATTGAGGTACGCGGCGATCTCGGCGTGATAGGCCGCGACCGTGCTGAACGCCTCGGCCGCCAGGCGTGCCCGCGTCTCCGGGCTGACCGTCCCGAACTGGCGGACCTCATCGGCGACGAGGTCGTATTGGCCCGGTGCCGATACCGCCGTGACCCCCGACGCGTTGCGCGCCGCAGCGCCCAGCAGGGCCGCGCCACCGACATCGATCATCTCGATGGCCTCGTCGATGCCGACGAGACGGGCGCCGACCTCGGGGGCGAACGGCTTGACGTTGACGACCACGAGATCGATGAGGCCGATGCCCTGCGCCTCGAGTTCGGCGAGCTGGGCGGGGACGTCGCGCCGGGCCAGGATGCCGGCATAGACCGCTGGGTGGAAGGTCTTGACCTGGCCGCCGACGAGCGGCGGGACCTGGGTCAGGTCGCTGACGCTGCCGACTTCCACGCCGTCGGCGGCGAGCGCCTCACGGGTCCCGTCGGTGGCGACGATCTCGACGCCGAGCCCCTGGAGGCGGCGCGCCAGAGACGCGATGCCGGCGCGATCGGCGACGGACAGCAGGGCTCGCACGGACGGACTTCCTCCCATCCCGCCGACCATCGGCGGGGGCGACGCCGGGCTCGGATGCGGTCCCGGTCGGTGCGTGGCGGTACCCGGCCACGAGCCGAGTATAGCGTCTGACATGGCATACTCCGGGCACGTTCGAGCCACCCGGGCGAGCCCGAGCCATCGACGACACCGACCATCCCACATGCCGTGAGGCCGACCGCGTGAACCTGCCCCCCTGGGAATACCTGTTCCAGTCGTTCAACAGCCACAACTTCCCGGACCTGTTCCACGCGACCTGGATCTCGTCCCTGGTCCTGCTTGTGGTCCTGGCCGTGCTCTACAACGTCCGGACCCGGACCCTCCACAAGCACCAGGCGTACGTGGACCTGTGGGAGTGGCTGTGGTGGACCGGCCTGGTCACGTTCAGCATGCTCGTCATCGAGGCGCTCTTCGTCTTCGACTTCATCCTCGTCCTGCTGACCTGGGTCATCGGCCTGGGTACGCTCGTCTGGATTCGCTTCGTGCGCTTCCCGCCGATCCTTCGGGCGCACGAGGTCCGACTGGCTCGTGAGCGCTACTACACGAAGCAGAAGTTTGCGGACCCGGAAGCGACGATCCGCCGGCGCGGCGGGCGCCGCCAGCAGCGCCGCCGCAAGCGCTGAGGCCAGCGCCCACTCGGCCGGCGAAGGGTCACGGTCCTCGCGATGCCCATTGAGATCCGGCGCTTCGGTGTCGGCCACCGTCGGCCCGACGGCCCACCCGGCACGGTCGGAGTCGCGGGCCAGGTCATCCACGCCGACGCCCGGGGCAACGTCGCCGAACTCGCCTTCGCCCGCAGCGCGCGCATCGATCCCCACGCGAACCCCAACACCACGTGGTTCGTGGTGATCGAGGGCGGCGGCTGGGTCGGCGTCGGCGAGGAGCGGACGCGGGTCGCCGCCGGGGAGGCTGTGCTCTGGCCCCCCGATGTGCCCCACGCCGCCTGGACCGAGCACTCAGAGATGCGCGCCTTCGTCATCGAGTTCAGTGGCGCCGATGACAGCGAGCTCGCCGGGCGCGCGGTCGAGTTGCTGGCCGATCCCACGGCCCCGCGCCCCGCGCCTCGCCCGATCCCGGTCGAACCCGACTCGGGCGAACCCGCCTAGCTCCGCACGGCCGGGCGGCCTCTAGTCTAAACCGGGGTCGGCGGTCGGCGAGCCTGGGCCGGGCGGCCTTCGGGCGTCGGGTCAGACGATGCTGATGGTCCCGGACGTCGTGACCGTGACGCGCCCAGCCAGCAGGGGCGTGTTCGTGGCGTTGGGCAGGCCCGGCTGATTCAGGACCTGCCAGAGCGCCCAGCGGGTGATGGCCTCGCTATCGGACGACGCGCAGTCGGCGGCCACGGCCACCGTGAAGCCGCGGACGACGGCGGCGAACGAGGTGTACAGGAGGGCGCCGTTGGCCGAGGTGCCGACGAGGATGAGCGTCGTCGATCCGGATTCGCGCAGCCGCAGTTCCAGCTCGGACCCGAAGAACTTGTCGGCCTTGGCAGCGATGACCGGCTCGTCCGGGCGCGGGAGGACCGCGTTCAGGAACGTCGAGGGGGCGGGCCCGGTTGTGTGGATGATGCGCACACCGACCGCTCGGCAGCGCTCGAGCAGGGCGGCGATGGCCGGGACGGTCGCCACGCAGCTGGCCCGCTTGGTGCAGGTCGGATCGGTTATGTCCATCACCAGCAGCGCCGTGTGCGCCGCCTCGACCTCGACCGCGACGGGCTCGATGACCGGGATGTCGTCAGGCATGGCTGGCACCTCGTGGGGACCCGCCGAGGGGCGGATCAGAGCATGACCGCCCGGCCGTTGAAGGCGAGGCATGGACCGGTGATGGAGGCGGCATCGGCCGAGACCGCGAAGGCGACCGCGTTGGCGTCGCTCGTCGCCTATGCGCCGCGCAGGCCGAACACGCGCTCGGCGTTGCCCGACAGGATGCGGATCTGGGTCTGGGCCGGCAGGTCGACCTGGGCGTCGAAGAACTCGACAGCCTCGTGCATGAGCTGGTACGGGTAGTCGGTCGCGAACATGATGCGCTCGTCGCCGAGCTCGGTCAGGCACAGGTCCAGCGCCGAACGCTGGTAGACGCCGCTGCCGGTGATCGTGACGTTGCGCAGGAAGTACTCGCTGACCCGCATCTGGAGCTGTGGCGCGGTCTTGCCCTGGTGCTTGCCGTTCCAGTAATCGAGCCGGTACAGCCAGTACGGGATGCCCTCGCCCATGTGGCCGAGGACGATCTGGAGCTTCGGGAAGCGGTCGAACACGCCGCTGGTGATCATCCGCAGGGCATGCGTGGCCGTCTCCACCGCGTAGCCCCAGGCAGCGCGCGACAGATGGTTGACCTCGAACGGTCCGCCGATGGCATCAGGCAACGTGCGCGGGTGGATATAGATGGGCACGCCCAGCGCCTCGGCCGCCTCCAGGTGGCCCCAGAACTGCGGCTCGTCGAGGTAGTGGCCATCGGTGTGCGAGTTGACCATGAAGCCGTGCAGGCCGAGCTCCGTGATCGCCCGCTCCATCTCGGCCACGCCGCGGGTCGGGTGATGCGGCGCGAACACGGCCAGCCCGGCGAACCGGTCCGGGTGGGCCCGGACCTGCTCGGCCAGCCGGTCGTTGGCCAGCGTGGCGATGTCGCTGGCCGTCTCCGGTTCGAAGAGCTGGACGCCCGGGGAGCACAGCGACAGCACGGCCATGTCGATGCCGTGCTCGTCCATCCGGGCGATGCGACCCTCGCCGAGCTCGAGCAACCCGTCGATGAGCCGTTGACCGTGGTAGCTCATCCCGCCGCTGCGGACGAGCTCGAGGTCCTGCGATGCCCACACGCTCCTGGCGATCGCCCGCCAGGCGTCGAGCTGCTCGGGGATCGCGAAGTGCTCCTCGGTGCCGATGCGCCGTGGTCGGGGTCGCGCCTCGTCGGTCACTGGACTACCCTCCAGATGGCAGGTGCTCCGATGAGCGCTGCCGCTCGGTCACTGGACTACCCTCCAGATGGCAGGTGCTCCGATGAGCGCTGCCGCTCGGTGAGGATCGGGGAGACGGCCTGCGTCGGTTGCCCCTCGTGGGCCATGATGACACCGCCGCCCCCGGTCCCCCGGGGACAACCGACCGGCAACAGAGGGACGCGCCGCAGAGCGCCAGTCAGTGACCGCCCGGGAGCTGTCTCCATCGCCGAGCTCG
This sequence comes from Chloroflexota bacterium, assembly GCA_031416295.1. GTDB lineage: Bacteria > Chloroflexota > Limnocylindria > Limnocylindrales > CSP1-4 > SPCO01. The sequence goes on along the minus strand of JANOTJ010000429.1, from coordinate 5,791 downwards.
TGCTGCCACACGAGGAGGACGGGATGTTCGCAGGGATTGACTGGGCGGCTGACGAGCATGCCGTGTGCGTCATCGATGACCACGGTCGAGTGATCGATCGGTTCACGATCGGCCATACGGCCGATGGGTTCGAGCGGCTGGTCCATCGCTTGGCTCGCCATGGCGATGCGGCGGACCTGCCGATCGCGATCGAGCGGCCCGACGGCCGGCTCGTGGACCGGCTGCTCGACGCCGGGCATCCGGTCGTGCCGGTCAAGACCACGGCGATCAAGGCGTGGCGCGAGGCCGAGGTCGGCTCGGGCGCCAAGAGCGACCCAGGCGACGCCAAGGTGATCGCCGACTACCTGCGCCTGCGCCGCCACGACCTGCGCGTGCTGCGCCCGTTCAGCGCGGAGACGCGCGCCCTCCGGGCGGTCGTCCGCGCGCGGGGCGACCTGGTCGACGCCCGGATCGCGGCCGCCAACCAGCTGGCGGCGACCCTCGCCGCCTTCTGGCCCGGGGCCGGCGCGCTGTTCGCCGATGTCTGGAGCGAGATCAGCCTGGCGTTCGTCGAACGCTATCCGACGCCGGCCGCGGCGGTCCATCTCGGCGAGGGCCGGATGGCCGGCTTCCTGCGCAAGCACGGCTACAGCGGACGGCGCACGCCGGCCGAGCTGCTCGAGCGGCTGCGCTCGGCGCCGGCGGGGCTGGCCGATGGCCCCGAGTCGGAGGCGCGACGTGATGCCGTGCTGGCCATGGTCCGGGTCGTCCGCGCCCTGAACCGCTCGATCAAGGACCTCGACCGCTCCGTCGTCGCCCATCTCGACGAGCACCCGGACGCCGTGGTCTTCCGCTCGCTGCCACGAGCGGGGCAGGTCAGCGCCGCCCAGATGCTCGCCGAGTGGGGCGACTGCCGAGAAGCGTACGACGGACCCGAAGCGGTCGCCGCCCTGTCGGGCATGGCGCCGGTCACCCGCCGCTCGGGCAAGCATCTCGCGGTCGGTTTCCGGTGGGCCTGCAACACCCGCTTCCGGAACGCCATGGCGACGTTCGCCGACAACAGCCGGCACGCCAGCCCCTGGGCGGCGGCCGTCTACCAGGCGGCCCACGACCGAGGCATCGACCATCCCCACGCCGTGCGCATCCTGGGCCGCGCCTGGATCCGCGTGATCTTCCGCTGCTGGCTGGACGGCGTGGCCTACGACCCTGCTCGGCACGGCGCGGCCCGGCGTCTCGCCGACGCGAGCTCCACCATGGTCGTCGTTGCGGCTTGAGGTTGACACAGAGGGTGTCATCGCTGCCTCCAGGTGGCAGATCTTGGACGTGCGCCGGGTGCTCTCGGGGAACATGTCGTCGACCGCGATGGGCTTCTCGATGAGGCCCTGGCGGAGCGAGATCCGGATGTATTCTTCGAGGTCCCGTCGATTCTGCTCGACGCCGTAGGCCCAGTAGTCGGCGCCCATCTCGCGCACGGTAGCCTCGTACTGCTCGACCAGGAACGGCACGCCCGAACGCAGGGCGGTGGGATCGCGCAGGTCGGCCTCGGCCAGCTGCTTGGCCGCCGTGAACGCATTGAGCAAGGTTGCCGGGATCCATGGGTTGGCCTGCACGACCTCCGAGCGGACGACGACCATGTGCATGATCGGGAACAGCTTGGTGCGCTGGTAGTACTCGCGCTCGACGGTCCACGGGTCGTCCCAGAGACGGCGCACGTCAGGTGAATCGACGCGGAACGTGGACGGCATGCGCGGGCTGATCAAGGCGTCGATCTCGCCCGACTCGAGCATCCTGGCCAGCGTCTGGTGGGACTCGATCCCGGTCAGGCTGACGCCCTTTGGCGCGACCGGCGTGTGGACGACCCGGCCGGGCTGCTCGAGGCTGCCCTGGAGCCAGGTCATGTCCTCGGGCGCGACGCCGTAGTCCTCCTCGAGGGTCGACCGGAGCCACACGGCCGTCGTCATCTGGTACTCGGGGACTCCGACCCGCTTGCCCTTGAGGTCCTCGGGCCGGGTGATGGTCGACTTGTTGCTGACATAGATGGTGTCGTGACGGAACGCCCGCGAGAGGAACGCCGGGACGCCCACGAAATCGGTGTCGCCACGGTCGCGCAGGATGACGAAGCTGGCCAGGGCCATCTCGGAGGCGTGGAACTCGCGGTGCTGGATCATCCGGAAGAAGACCTGCTCCGGGTTGAGCTGGAGCCAGGTCACGTCCAGGCCTTCCGGGACGACGCGACCGTCATGGAGCGGCGCTGTCCGGTCGTAGCGCCCGGCGGCGATCGTGATGGGCAAGGGGTGCATCGGCGTCCTCCGAGTCCTCGATAACGGAACTTGCGTTGACACTGAACGGTGTCAGCAACAATACTTGTTTCATCAAGACGTTGATGCCCGAAGTGCACCGTCCCGGCGTCGGCGGCACGCGTCCGTGCCGAGCCACGCGAACGATGCGGAGACGTGCTCGGCTCGAGGGCATCATCGTCAGCACGGCCCTCGAGCGCATGACGGGCGGAACGATGCACGGCTTCCAGGCGATTCCCGAGCTGCTCCGACAGAGCGACGCGACGACGGTCTTCGGCGTGCTCGGTAACAGCAACGTGGCCTGGATCGGTGCCGGCGTCCGCTCGGGAGCCCTGCGGCTTGTCAAGACCCGCCACGAGGAGACCGCGGTCAGCGCGGCGGCCGCGTTCAGTCGCGTGACCGGTGGCCTGGGCGTGTGTGGCGCGACCCGTGGGCCGGGCTTCGCCAACTCGATCGACCCGCTCATCTCGGCCGTCCATTACCACGCCCCGTTGCTGCTCATCGTGGGCGAATCGCCGGCCAGTGGTGAGCCCACCTCCCAGGACATCGACCAGCGCGCGTTCACCGCGACCATCGGGGCGGGCTTCCACCACGCTGCCCGGGCCGACGAGTTGGAGGCGCGCTTCTGGCAGGCCATCGAAGCCGTCCGCTTCAACGGGCTGCCCCAGGTGCTCAGCATCGGGGACGGGGTCCTGGAGGCCGAGGTGACGCTGGCGTCCGCGGCACCAGCGCGGCCGTCGCCGGTCGTCCCACCGGCCGACCGCCTCCGCTCCGCCGTCGATGCCCTGGCCGGCGCACAGCGGCCCCTCATCCTGGCCGGCCAGGGCGCGCTGCTGGCCGACTGCCGGGCGGAGCTCGAGCGGCTGGCCGAGCTGACCGGGGCGCGGCTGGGCACGACCATCAACGTCAACCGCTTCTTCTCCGGCCATCCGCACGAGCTGGGCCTCGTCGGCCAGTCCGCGCCGGCCATGACCAAGGCGCTGATGCGCGAGGCCGACGTCGTCCTGGGCGTCGGGGCTTCCCTGAACGGCTTCACCCTCGACCGCGGGCGGCTGTTCGGGGCGGCGACGATGATCCAGTGCGAGGTCGATGGCAGTCGCGAGCCGCGCGCGTCGCGTCCCGACCTGGTCCTGGTCGGCGATGCCCGCGCGACGGTCCAGGCGATCATCGACGAGTGGCTGGAGCGCGGCCTCGGCGAACGGCCCCTCGACGGTGCGCCACCGCCGACCTTCGACGCTCTGGCCGAGGCCGTCCTGGTCCCCGACATCGGCCAGGACCCGGCGCGAGGCATCGACCTCCGCCGGTTGTACCGCGACGTGTCGCGACGGCTGCCGTCCGACCGGATCGTCCTCACCGACGCCGGGCGCAGCCGCTCGACGATGTCGGCCCTGGTGGATGCCCGCGACGCCCGCAGCTGGCTGGACTCGCGCGGCTACGGCTCGGTTGGCCTGGGCCTGGGCTTCGCCATCGGTGCGGCGACCGCGGCGCCCGGCCGTCGCGTGGTCCTGTTCACCGGCGACGTGGGCTTCATGATGTCCTCGCATGACCTCGATGCGATGCGCCTGAACGGACCGGACCTGACCATCATCATCCGCAACGACCAGCAGTTCGGGGCAGAGCTCAAGTACCTGGCGGCGGCCGGTCTACCGCCCGACATCGCCCGCCAGGACCTGCCCGATGTGCCCGCCCTGGCCCGGGCCCTGGGCGGCGACGGCGTGGTCATCCACGACCTGTCGGAGTTGCGCGACGAGCATCTGAACCGACCGGGCCTGTTCGTCATCGATGCCCGGATCGACCCCGATGTCGACTGGCGGACCGCGCTCGACAAGGCGCAGCTCCGGGCCTAGGCGCCCGCCAAGGAGGGACGATGCACGGCTTCCAGGCGCTGCCCGAGCTGCTCCGGCGGCACGGCTCGACGACGGTCTTCGGGGTCCTCGGCAACAGCAACGTGGCCTGGATCGGCGAGGGCGTGCGCACAGGCACGCTGCGCCTGATCAAGACGCGCCACGAAGACACCTCGGTCGGCGCCGCCGCCGCGTTCAGCCGGGTGACCGGCGCGCTGGGTATCTGCAGCGCGACCCGCGGTCCAGGCTTCGCCAACTGCATCAACCCGCTCATCTCGGCGGTCTACTACCACGCGCCGCTGCTGTTGATCGTGGGCGAGTCGCCGTCGACGACGGACACGACCTGGCAGAACATCGACCAGCGCGCCTTCACCGCGACGATCGGGGCCGGCTTCCACCACGTCGCCACGGCGGAGGCCCTGGAGGCAGGCTTCTGGGCCGCGGTCGACGCGGCGGGCTTCGATGGCCGCCCCCAGGTGCTGAGCATCGGTGACGGCGTCCTCGAGGCCGAGGTCACCCTCAGCCGCGATACGGACCACGCCAGCGGGGGCCCGCCGCCCGCGCCGCCGGCCGAACGCGTCCGGGCCGCGGTCGACGCCCTGGCATCCGCGCGACGGCCTTTGATCCTGGCCGGCCAGGGCGCCCTGCTGGCCGGGTGTCGGCCCGAGCTGGAGCGAATGGCCGAGCTCATCGGCGCCCGGGTGGGCACGACCATCAACGTCAACCGCTTCTTCTCAGGCCACCCGCACGATGTCGGCCTCGTCGGCCAGTCGGCAGCGGCCGTGACCAAGGCACTCGTGCGCCAGACCGACGTCGTGCTGGCGGTCGGCGCGTCGCTCAGCAGTCGGACCATGGATGGCGGTCGCCTGTTCGGCGGCGCGACGATGATCCAGTGCGACATCGACCCGTCGCGCGAGGGCCTCGCCGCCAGCGAAGGCCTGGCCTCGGACGACTGGTCGTTCCTGGCCGGCGACGGCCGGGCGACCGTCGTGGCGCTCATCGACGAGTGGCAGCGGCGCGGCCTCGGCCCGCGCCCGGTCGAGGGCACGACGCCGTCCTATGACGGGGTCGCCGATGCCATCCTGGCCGCCGACGTGGGTCAGGATCCGGGGCGCGGGATCGATCTTCGGGAGCTGTACCGGGAGGTCTCGCGGCGCCTGCCGCCAGACCGCATCGTCGTCACCGACGCTGGCCGCAGCCGGGCCACGATGGCCGCCCTCGTCGACGCCAGGGACGCGCGCAGCTGGCTCGACTCACATGGCTACGGCTCCATCGGCCTGGGCCTGGGCTACGCCATCGGGGCGGCCGCCGCCGCCCCGGATCGGCGAGTGGTCCTGTTCACCGGCGACGTCGGCTTCATGATGGCGTCGCACGATCTGGACGCCATGCGCCTCAACGACCTCGACCTGACCATCGTCATCCGGAACGACCAGCAGTTCGGGGCGGAGATCAAGTACCTGGCAGCGGCCGGGCTACCGCCGGACGTGGCCCGCCAGGACCTGCCGGACATCCGGACCCTGGCTCGAGCGTTCGGCGGCGAGGCCGTCGTCATCAAGGACATCGCGGCGCTGCGGGACGAGCATCTCGACCGATCGGGCCTGTTCATCATCGATGCGCGCATCGATCCGGACATCGAGTGGCGTATCTGCATGGATGCGGCGACCGTGGCAT
>JANOTJ010000428.1:0-5123 GCA_031416295.1 Chloroflexota bacterium | reverse complement strand
GAGAACGCCCGGGCCTGGCTGCGCGGGGCCGAGGGTCGCTCGTTCGAACCGCGTCCGGCTGCCGGCTTCGGGCCGTCTGGGGCGGTCGCGGGATGATCGACCACGCAGGCCCCGACCTCGACGGCGTGGTCGCCGCGCCCGACCATCACAAGGTCATCTTCGAGAACGACGTTGTGCGGGTCCTCGAGACCACGATCCGCGCTGGCGATACCACGCCGCTGCATACCCACCTGACGCCGACCGTCCTGTACGTCGTTTCCGGCTCGCAGTTCGTTCGCCGCGACGAGACAGGGTCCGTGCTGCTGGACACGCGCGTGGATCCGGACTTCGTGATGCCGCGCGTGCTCTACGCGCCGGGCATCCCACGGCACACGCTCGAGAACCCGGGCCCGGACGGTCTCGTATTGATTGGCGTGGAGCTGAAGGGCACGCCGGCCGACCGACCGTTGCCCGGCTGACCAGCTGCCGAGTCCGCCAGATGTCGCTGTACGGATCCCTGGGCGGACCTGTAGCGGGTGTCCTGGCCGTCAAACCCGCGACACGAGCGTGAGCTGAGCGTGAGCTGAGCGTGAGCTGAGCGTGCGAATCCTTGCCCAGATCCCGATCTGTCCGTTTTTGGACCCCGGAGAGCGCCCAATGCTCTGTGGACGAACATCTGGCGGACTCAGAACCTGATCGGCCCTCGCCGCGCGTGCCCGGTCTCTCATCGCGTCACCCATCCCCGGTTCCCAGGTAGACGGACGGATGTCACTCGCGCTGACCCGCGCCGCATCGTCGTCGGCCGGAGTTGGCAGCGAACAGATCCCGATGATCAGGTCGCCTTCGCGTCCGACGACGATGCCATGCTCGTCGAGGAGTACCAGGCGTGGGGCGAACCACGCCTCATAGCCGACCGGCCACAACAGCTCAAGTCGATGGTTGCTCTGCCGATCCGTGGCCCAGGTGACGCGAGGATCGGCGACCGAGCCACGCAACACGGCGTCCACGCCGACCCCGATGCCGCACCCGCCGCGCCAGGCCGGGCTCTCAGGCAGAGGAACCAAGATCACCGGCGACTGGGATATTGCGGCGTTTGCACACGCGGCCATCATGAAGGCCAAGGCCGCCCCAAGGACGAGCCCTCGACGGCCACCCATCGAGTCGCCCACTCACTCCTCGCGGCGGTACGGGGCGATGGCCTCGATCGGGCCCACGAACTGGGCGAGCCCGGTGTGGCCCAGGATCTGGCGGACCGCGGACACCTCGCCGATGTGCGACCAGTAATGGTAGGTGACCCGCTGGAGCTGCGAGCCGGCGGAGGAGGCCATCGGGCGACCGTCGTGCGGCAGTGGAACGAGCAGATCATCGGTCGAAAGCGTGTCCAGGTACGGATCGGCTGCGTCCGTCACCCGGCCCCACGCGGCCCACATCGGTTCGAGGGCCGGCGTCGAGGCGGGCGCCCCATTCGCGACGGCATCGAGATCGGGCTCGATGCGAAGGCCCTGACCCCGTTCCACCCAGACGAGGCGCTCGTGCCAGGCCAGGTGGCCAACCATCCACGAGATCGAGTTCATCGGCTCCAGTCGTCGCCGAGCGTCCTCCTCAGACAGATCGCGAAGTCCACGGACCCACTCTGAGCGGGCGAAGCGGAGCTGGTCCACGCGTGGGTGCGGCATGGGCGCAGCCTACCAGCGTCCGGCGTACCATCGCCGCCATGTCCAGCTCGACCGACCTGCCCGGCCACGTCCGCGCCATCGTCGATGAGATCGAGCACGAGATCGGCGAGGAGCCGACCTTCGAGGAGCGCACCATCGAGGGCGCCGGGCATCACGAGGGCAGCGCCAAGGTCGAGGCCGCGGTGCACCAGATCCTGACCGAGATCGGCGAGGATCCCGACCGCCAGGGGCTCGTCGGGACGCCGGAGCGCGTCCACCGGATGTACACGGAGCTGACCGCCGGCTACCACGTCGATCCCGATCGGCTCATCAACGGCGCCATCTTCGACGTCGGCTATTCCGAGATGGTCATCGTCAAGGACATCCCGTTCTACTCGCTGTGCGAGCACCATCTGCTGCCGTTCTTCGGGACGGCCGCCGTGGCCTACATCCCGCGCGGCCGGGTGATCGGCCTGTCCAAGATCCCGCGTATCGTCGAGATGTACGCTCGCCGGCTGCAGGTCCAGGAGCGCCTCACCCAGCAGATTGCCGACTTCCTCCAGGAGCGCGTCGAGCCACAGGGTGTCGGCGTGGTCCTGGAGGCCACCCACCTGTGCGCGGTCATGCGCGGGGTGCGTAAGCCCGGGATGATCATGACGACCTCGTCCGTGCTCGGGCTGTTCCGCACCCGCGATCGGACCCGAGCTGAGTTCCTGGACCACCTCGCCCGTCGGACGCCGGACGCCTGATCCCTCCGACACGCCGCTCGCGAATGCCTAGCGCAACGCGCCAAGGATCGTGAGCATGATCCCGTAGACGAGGACCACCACGGACCCAAGCGCGACACCCGCAACCACCAATGAGCCGGGTCCGATGAGGATGCTCGTCAACAGCACCATCAGCGAGATCGCGGTCAGGATCGGCCCGAGGTTCGAGCCGCCGGCGGGAGGACCGGCAGCCTGCGGTCGATGGTCCGGCCATGCTCCGAGTGGATCCACCTCGGGAATGTCCGGCGAGTGCCTCGTCGCCGAGGGGGACGCCACGCCGCGGACCTGGTCGTACCGGAAGCGCCGATCGGGGTCGGTCAGCCAGTCCCTGGCGATGTTGAGCCGCTGCATCCGACGCGTGGCGCCCGCAAGATCCGGGCTGGTGTCGGGGTGGTCGCGCTTGGCCGCTGCCCGGAAGGCGGCCTCGATCTCGGGCACCGTGGCGCGCACCGGCACGGCCAGGACCCCGTACAGATCGAACTGCGGGACGTCGTCCACCCTGATCTCCCTCGCTGGCGTCGCGGCTATGATGCCCGCATGACTGACCGGCCGCTCAAGGTGCTCATCGCCAAACCCGGCCTGGATGGCCATGATCGTGGGGCCAAGGTGCTCGCCCGCGGCCTGCGTGACGAAGGCTTCGAGGTCGTCTACACGGGCCTTCGCCAGACGCCCGAGATGGTTGCCACGGCCGCCCTCCAGGAGGATGTCGACGTGGTCGGCCTGTCCATCCTGTCCGGCGCACATATGACCCTCGTGCCCCGGATCACGAAGCTGCTCCGCGAGCAGGGCCAGGGCGACGTCCTGGTGACGGTCGGCGGGATCATCCCGGACGTGGACGTTCCGGTCCTCAAGGAGGCGGGCGTCGCGGCGGTCTTCGGCCCGGGCACGACCATCGTGAGCGTCGCCGACTTCCTGCGGGCCAACGCGCGGCCGCGCGACTAGGCGCGGGCACCGACCAGAGGTGGCGGACGACATCGCGACGCGCGCGACAGCGCTGGCCGACGCCGCGATCGCGGGCGACCGACTGGCCCTGGCGCGCCTGCTCACCGCCGTGGAGAGCCGGAACCCGGTCGCCGAGGCCGCCCTCCGCCGCCTCTACCCGCTGGCCGGCCGTGCCCACCTCGTGGGAATCACGGGACCCCCGGGTGCCGGCAAGTCCACGCTCGTCGCCGCGCTCATCGCCCTGGTCCGGGCGGCCGGCCGGCCAGTGGCGGTGGTCGCGGTGGACCCCTCCTCGCCGATCACCGGGGGTGCGCTGCTCGGCGACCGCGTCCGGATGCAGGCGTACGCGAGCGATCGAGACGTGTTCATCCGCTCCATGGCGTCGCGCGGGCACGCCGGCGGGCTGGCCGCAGCGACGACAGCCGCGGCGGCAGTGCTGGACGCCGCAGGCTTCGATCTCGTGCTCATCGAGACCGTCGGGACCGGACAGAGCGAGGTCGTGGTGGCGGCCGCGGCCGACACCACGGTCGTCCTCGAGGCGCCCGAGATGGGCGACGAGGTCCAGGCGATCAAGGCGGGGCTGCTCGAGGTGGCCGACCTTGTCGTTGTGAACAAGGGCGACAAGCCCGGGGCGCAGCGGACGGCAGCCCAGCTCCGGGCCATGCTGGTGCCCTCGGTCGCGCGCGGCGCCGGACACCCCGGCCGCCCGATGCCCAAGCGACCCGAGGTGCTGATGACCACGGCGTCCACGGGCGCTGGCGTGCCGGAACTCCTGGTCGCGCTCGATCGACATCGCGCGTCTGAGCGCGAAACGTCGACGACGAGCCCCGCCCGTCGCCTGCGTGCCGCGGCGCAGGTCAAGGCGGTCCTTGCCGAGCGCCTGGCGGACCGACTTCGGTCGCCTCGCCTGGCCGCGCAGACCGACGCCGTCCTCGACGCGGTGGCTGCGCACGACCTGGACCCATTCGCGGCCGCCGACCGTCTCCTTGAGGCCCTGGCTCGTGACGAGGAGGGTGGCTCGTGAGCGGCCGTCTCGGGGGGATCCTGGCCCGATGACGACCATTCAGCGGGTCTTTGTGGCCGGCGCCGGGCTGATGGGCCATGGCATCGCCCAGGTCCATGCCGCGATCGGGCTGGCGGTGACCCTGTACGAACCGGATCTCGCCCGCGCCGAAGCGGGGCGCGATCGGATCGCCGGCAATCTGGACAGGGCCGTGGCCAAGGGCCGCCTCACGTCCGTCGAGCGCGACGCGACCCTTGCCCGGCTGACCGCCACGGCGAATATCGGCGCAGTCGCCGATGCCGATCTGGTCGTCGAGGCCGTTTTCGAGGACCTCGAGGTCAAGCGCACGCTCTGGCGCGAGCTGGACAGGCTGGCCCTCCCGAACGCGGTGTTCGCCTCCAACACCAGCTCGATCGCCATCGGCAGCCTTGCGGAAGCGGTGGCGCGGAGCCGCCGTGCGCAGTTCATCGGGATGCATTTCTTCAGCCCCGTGCCGGTCATGCCGCTCGTGGAACTCATTCGTGCGGAGAGCACCAGCGAGGCGACCGTCGAGGTCGTCCGGGCCCTTGCCGCGGACCTCGGCAAGCAGGTCATCGTGTCGGCCGATCGGCCAGGCTTCATCGTCAACCGCATCCTGATGCCCTTCCTCGCCGATGCGATGCGCATCTTCGAGGCCGGTGTCGGAACGGCCGAGGACATCGATGCCGGGGCGCGCGTCGGGCTCAATCATCCGATGGGGCCGTTGGAGCTCGCCGACTTCATCGGCCTGGACGTCTG
>JANOTJ010000427.1:0-6660 GCA_031416295.1 Chloroflexota bacterium | reverse complement strand
GCCGCCTCCGTCGCCACGTCGAATGGCCGTAACGGCCGATCAGGTACCGGGACCGTGCTCGCCGCGGCCATCCTGTCCGCCGTCCTGGCATCCGGTGGCACGGTCCTGACCCTTGGCGCGACCGGTGCGCTTGATCGGTCGGCGCCAACCCCCGCCGCGGTCACGGGCACGACGGTCGGTTCCGGACAGCCGGTCACCATCGATGAGTCCTCGGCGACCATCGATGTCGCCGCCAAAGTCAGCCCGGCGGTGGTCCGCATCACGACGACCGGCACTGCCAGCACCAACCTTGGGGTCATCCCGGAGACGGGCGTCGGCTCCGGCGTCATCTATGACAGCAAGGGCTGGATCCTGACCAACCGCCACGTCGTGGAGGGCAGTGAGGAGATGCAGGTCGAGTTGAATGACGGACGGCTCTTCACCGGCTCCGTCTACGGCATCGACACGTTGACCGACCTCGCCATCGTGAAGGTCGACGCGACCGGCCTGCCGACCGCTGCCCTTGGCGACTCGGACGCGCTCAAGGTGGGCCAGCTGGTCGTCGCCATCGGGAGCCCGTTGGGCACGTACTCCAATTCAGTCACGAGCGGGATCGTGTCGGCCAAGGGCCGGTCCATCACGACGGACGGCAACCAGACTCTCAACAACCTGATCCAGACAGACGCCGCGATCAACCCGGGCAACTCCGGTGGCCCGTTGCTGGATGCGAACGGCAGCGTGGTGGGCATCAACACCGCCATCGCCAAGGACAGCAACGGCATCGGCTTCGCCATCCCGATCGACATCGCTCGCCCGATCATGGAACAGGCCGTCGCCGGCAAGGAGCTGGCTCGCCCGTACATGGGCATCCGCTACGTGACGATCGATCGGCAGCTCGCCGAGCTGGAGAACCTGCCGGTCACCGATGGCGCCCTGGTCGGCGGCGGCGCGGGCAACGGACCGGCCGTCGAGGCCGGCACCCCGGCCGCCGACGCCGGACTCCGGGACGGCGACATCATCACCCGCATCAACGATCAGGCGATCGACAAGGATCACCCGCTCGATGCGACGCTCAGCCAGTTCTCACCGGGCGATACGATCGATGTCGAGATCCTGCGTGACGGCGCCCCGACGACCGTGCAGGTCACCCTGGCCGTGCGCCCGAAGGGCCTCTAGCCACCGGGACTGACCGGGCCGACCGGGCCGCTGCGCGGGTCGGCGTCCGCTGGGCGAACGTGGCGTCAGGCGATCCGGGCGCCTCAGACCTGGCGGCGTCGCCAGATCTCGACCGAGGCGTGATCCAGCGGACCGCCAAGTTGCACGTCCGGCTTGCGGACCCGGATGCCGACCTCCGTGACCTCGAAGGTTGACAGCAGTTCGTGGCTGATCGCCTCCGCGATCGCCTCGAGGAGCCGGAACGACGTGGACTCCACGATCTGTCGGGTGATGTCGTAGACGCGGCCATAATCGATCGTCCGGGTCAGGTCGTCGTCGAGGCCGGCCGGCTGGAGATCGAGCCGCAGCTCGACATCGACCTCGAACCGCTGGGGCGACTCGAGTTCGTGGTCGTAGTAGCCATGGCGGCCCATGAAGCGCATGTTCGTGAGCACGATCCGGTCGCTCAGCGTTGACCTCCTTGGGGCGCGTCGGCGCGCCAGTGCCCCCGGATGATGGCATCGCTGACCCGGGCGGCCCGAACATTGGCCTGCACGTCGTGGACGCGCACGACGTCCGCTCCCGCCGCGACACCAAGCGCAGTCGTCGCGAGGGTACCCTCCAGCCGTTTCTCGACAGGCAGGCCCAGGATCCATCCGAGCGTGGACTTGCGCGACGTCCCGAGCAGGATCGGCCGGCCGAGCACGCGCAGCGCGCCGAGCTCACGCAGGATGGCCACGTTCTGCTCGGGGGTCTTGCCGAAGCCGAAGCCCGGATCGACGATGATCGACTCGGGCGCGACGCCGGCGCGTTCGGCCCGCTCGACGGCGGCGCCGAGGTCGGCGATGACGTCGGCGATGACGTCGGCACTGTCCATCACATCGCGATCGTGCATGAGCACGATGGGCAGGCCCCGGGCGGCCGCGATCCGGGCCAGCGCATCGTCGGCGCGGGTGCCCCGGACATCGTTGAGCAGGTCGGCACCAGCCGCGATCGCCGCCTCGGCCACCTCGGGTTTCGAGGTGTCCACGCTGATCGGCACGTCGGGCAGGGCGGCCCGCACGGCCACGATGACCGGCACCACTCGGGCGATCTCCGCGCCTGCGCTCACGGGCAGGTGCCCAGGGCGGGTTGATTCGCCCCCGATATCGAGCAGGTCTGCGCCCTCGGCGACCATCGCCCGTGCCTGCTCCACGGTCCGGGCCAGGACTTCGGCCGCCGTCTCGGCATCGTCGGCCGCCGTCTCGGCATCGAGCGCCGCATACCCGCTGCGCAGGAGTCCGTCGCCCGAGAACGAATCGGGCGTGACGTTGCAGATGCCCATCACGAAGGTCCGCGAGCCCCACGCGAAGGCGACCGGGCCGATCCGCGACGGACGAAGCGGAGCGCTCATGGCAGGTCGGCGACCCAGCGCGCTCGAGCCGCCCCCACGAGGTACAGGGAGCCGGCTACGATCAGTGGCCCGGAACCGCCGGCCGCCAGGGCCCGGTCGAGCGCCGCACCTGCCGGACCGAGGTCCCGCACAGCAGCGACCACACCGCCCGCTCGCGCCCGCCACCTGGCCGCGAGCGCGTCGGCGGGGAGTGCCCGAGGTGCATCCACGGCGGTGGTCAGGACGAGCGCTCCGCGCAACGCGCCCGAGCTCGCCAGCGCGTCGATCACGCCGTCCACATCCTTGTCCGCCATCGATGCTGTCAGCAGGGTCAGCGGACCGGGCGAGAGGTGCGTGCGCAGGTCGTCCAGCGCGATCGCCAGGGCGGCGGCGCCGGCCGGGTTGTGGGCCCCGTCGAGCAAGACGTCGCGGCCGTCCACGGCGAGCAGTTCCAGGCGGCCCGGCCACGAGACGGTGGCGTAGCCGCGTCGGCGGGCCGCGGCCGGCGCCTGGGCGATGCCCGCGTCCTCGAGCGCGTCGAGCAGCGCGTCGGCGACCGCGACGTTGGCCGCCTGGTGCCGACCGCGCAGGCCCACCCGGGTCCGTCCGAGGCTGGGCAGCAGGACCTCGATGCCGTCCCGGTCCCAGCCCAGCAGCGGCGCAGGCGCGGCCACCGTCAACGGCACGTCCAGCGCGCGAGCGCGCCGGCGCACGACCGCGAGTGCCTCGCCGGTGGTCCCGGTCACGGCCCGATCACCGCGCTCGATGATGGCCGCCTTCTGGCGAGCGATGGCCCGGATCGTCGGACCGAGCTGTTCCATGTGGTCAAGGTCCACGTTGGTCACGACGGCGACGCCGCCATCCCACACGTGGGTCGCGTCCAGGCGCCCGCCCAGCCCGACCTCGACGAGGGCGACGTCCAGACCCACCTCGGCGAAGTGCCGGAAGACGACGGCCGTCAGGAGCTCGAATTCCGTCGGCTCACCGTGGCGGCGGGCCACGCCGTCGGTCACGCGCAGCACCGCACTGACGTGCCGGGCAAGATCGTCTGCCGGGATCGGCTGCCCGTCGACCACGATCCGCTCGCGATAGGACACGAGATGCGGCTTGGGGGTCAGGCCCACGCGCGAACCGGCGGCCCGCAACGCACTGCCGGCGAGGGCGAGCACGGAACCCTTGCCATTGGTCCCGGCCACCAGTGCGCCGCGCAGGCCGAGCTGCGGATCGCCCAGCGCGCGGAGCAGGGCGCGGGTACGACCGAGGCCCAGTCGGACGCCGAAACGGCCGCGTACGGCCAGGGCGGCCAGCGCCGCTTCGTAGTCGAGCGTGGGCGGCGCGCCGTCGGCGGTCACCCGCGGGACAGCTCGTCCTCGTAGAAGACGCACTGGTTGAATCTGGGCGTGAGGCACACGTCGTTGACATAGCCCTGGTCCAGGTGGACGCCTCCGCGAAACTGGCAGCGCGAGACGTTCGCGTCCTGGCGGATGAGCGCCTTGAGGAGGTGCGGCGCCTGGATCGGGATCGCCCCCCGCGAGCCGGTCATGTAGAAGTGCGGGCAGACGTTCCTGCGCAGGTTCGGCAGACCGAAGCCCGGTCGTCCCATGGCGGGCATCGCGGGGAGCGCTGACGCCGCCGCGCGGGCGGCCAGGGGCGAGGCGCTGACCCTGGCGATAGGACCGAGTCCGAAGGCCGGACGGCCGGCCGTGCTGGGCGCCTGGTTGCGCGAGCCCGCGGCGCGCGCCGCGGCCGACGCGCCGGCGGACGCGGCGGTCGTCCTCCCGGGCATGCCGCCATCGCCCATTCGACCGGACCGTGGGTCCCGAGACTGCACTCCGTCCTCCCGGACTGGCGCGCGCATCCACTCGGGACGCGCACTGACCGCGCCAGAGTACAACGCACGGCAACCATCTGGTGCGTACCACACCGCGTGATGTCAGCGATCTCGCCCGCGCGGGCGGCGTGCGACAATCGGTCGCGATGACTGATCCGGCCGACGATCGAGCGCGATGACTGATCGGCGCGGTTCGCGTCCAAACCACGTTCGACCCCGACCCCCGTCGGGCAGCCGACCCACCCCGGTCAAGGTCCGACCCCGCGCCCCGGCTCCGGGTCGGCTCGCGGTGCACACGCCCATCCGGCGCAGTCGCGGCATCCCGCTCATCGGCCAGCTGACCCTGGTCCTGGTGATCCTGGCCACGGCGGCCGGGGTGCTCTACATCGGGGTCGGCGGCCTGTCCACCGTCGCGGCGAACGTCGGCTCGACGGTCTCGGGCTTCGTCGACGACATCACCGCGACCCCGACGCCGGCGCCCTCGGTCGCCTTCATCAGCGACGCTCCCCTGATCGAATCGCCCGATGAGCCGTACACCAGCGAGCTCACCGCGGATCTCGTGGTGACCGTCCCGGCGGACCTCGTCGGTGCCCCGGACCACCGCCTTCGGATCTACCTCGCCCTGAAGGATCAGGCACCCGCGCCCATCGACGAGGTGCCCATGCCAGAGGTCGCGCGGACGGTCATCCCGGTGGACCTGACCAAGGGCATCAACGACTTCTCGATCACCATCGTCGGGCCCGCGGGTGAATCGGATCCCTCGCCGATCGTCCGCTACGTGCTCGACCAGGTGAAACCACCCATCACCATCAACGCACCCAGGGACGGCGCGGTCGTCAACGCCCAGGCGGTCACCATCAAGGGCAAGACCCAGGGTCGCTCCACGGTCATCGCCCGGAACGTCACCAACGGCGTCTCGATCGCCGGGACGGCCGCCAGCGACGGCCTCTTCGAACTCCGCTTGTCGCTCGCGACCGGCGAGAACGCGATCACCGTCGAATCGACGGATCCCGCGGGCAACGTGCGTGAGGAGACGTTCACCGTCCGCCGAGGATCGGGCGAGTTGACCATCTCCCTGTCGGCCTCGACGTACTCCATCCCCAGGGATTCGCTGCCCGAGGGCGTGCGCCTGACGGCGACCGTCACGGACCCCGATGGCCGCCCGGTGGACGGCGCCACGGTCCTGTTCACGCTGAGCATCCCGGGGATCGCGACGATGACCGAGCAGGCCACCACCGGATCGAACGGACGTGCGGTCTTCGAGACGACCATCCCCCGCGGCGCCGACGTGGGCGGTGCCAACGCCGCGGCGCAGGTCAAGATCGGGACCGCGCCCGCGACCGACTTCACGGTGATCACGATCACGAAGTGACAGCCGGGCGGATGGCAGCTACCATCTGCGGATGACGATGTGGCGGTGCCCACATTGCGGCACACCCCAGCCCGAGACGGCCCGCTGCTGGGTCTGTCGTCGCTCCTCCACCGCCTGCGCGACGTGTCGCGAATTCCGACGCTCGGTGGCCGGGTCACTCGGCTATTGCGCCCTCGATCGGCGACGGTCGCCACTCCAGGGCGATGAGATCCGTTCCTGCTGGGACGCGGCGCCGACCGTCGCGCCGACCGTCGCGCCGATCCCCGTCGAGGCCCTGCGCATGCGTCCGGGCCCGGCTGACCCAGCCGACGGGTCACGACGATTCATCGAGGTCGAGGCGGACGACGCGCCGACCCACCCCAGTGAACCACTCTGGAGCCTGTGGAGCGATCTCGACCGCTGACCGCCGGGTCAGGGGCTCGCTGAGGGCGCTGTGGTCGGGGTCGGTGAGGGGGTCGGGCTCGGGGTCGCGGTCGGCTCGGGGGTCGGGCTCGGGGTCGCGGTCGGCTCGGGTGTCGGGGTCGGTGAGGGGCTCGGGGTCGCGGTCGGCTCGGGTGTCGGTGAAGGCGTCGGCTCGGGCCCATCGGAGACCACGTAGTCGATGGGCGTGCCCTTGGCCACGACCACGCCAGGCGCCGGACTCTGCGTGGCGATCATCCCGATCGGCACGGTGGCGTCGAAGTCGGACGTCCGCTGGCCGATCCTCAGGCCATTCTCGGCGATGAGCTGGAGGGCCTCGGACTCGGTCCTGGTGCGCAGGTCCGGTACGGGCACGGTCTCGACCCCGCCCGCGACCACGACATCGATCTCCGAGCCCGGATCGACGAGTACGCCGGGCAGCGGGTCCTGCTTGAGCACGGTCCCGACCGGCTGATCCGATGTCTCGGTCGTGGACACGAGGGTGATGCCAAGGCCGTCCGCCTCGCGCGTCGCGTCCTGGAGCGTCCGTCC
>JANOTJ010000426.1:0-15510 GCA_031416295.1 Chloroflexota bacterium | reverse complement strand
GCGACAACGTCGAGATGTCGGTCGAGCTGATCACCCCGATCGCCCTCGAAGTCGGCCAGCGCTTCGCCATCCGCGAGGGTGGCCGGACCGTCGGCGCCGGCGCCATCGTCACCATCACCGAGTAGGGGACGAGAGCATGGCCAGAGTCGAAGCGCGTCCCACATTCCAGCTCGCCTGTACCGTGTGCAAGGAGCGGACGTACACCACGCGCAAGAACAAGAGGAACGATCCGAACCGGATGGAACTGCAGAAGTACTGTCCACGCTGTCGTACGCATACACTTCACCGTGAGGCGAAGTAGCGCCGACGCCACAGGGGTGTAGCTCAATTGGCAGAGCACTGGTCTCCAAAACCAGCGGTTGTAGGTTCGAGTCCTATCGCCCCTGCCATTCCATCCGGGATCCTGAGAGAAGAACGACGACGTGAAGCGACTCCGCCGCTATTTCGATGAAGTCTGGTCAGAGTTGAGAAAAGTCACCTGGCCGACCCGCGAGCAGGTCCGGAACCTGACCGTGCTGGTCTTTGCGATCAGCTTCGTCGTCGGCCTGTACATCACCGTCCTCGACTCCATCTTCAGGGGACTTCTCGGCATCGTGGCCGGTCCAAGGTAAAGGATGATGATGACCGACCTGACCGGCACGGAGACGAAGGCGCCCGATAAGCGCTGGTACGTCATCCACACCTATTCCGGCTACGAGAACAAGGTCAAGACGAACCTCGAGCACCGCATCGAGACGATGATGATGGAAGAGAAGATCTTCCAGGTCCTCGTCCCGATGGAGGATGAGATCGAGATCCGCCAGGGCCAGCGGCACACCGTCCAGAAGAAGGTCTATCCGGGCTACGTCCTGGTCGAGATGATCCTGGACCCGGACAGCTGGTTCGTCGTTCGCAACACCCCGGGCGTCACGAGCTTTGTCGGTGGCGCCAACATCCCGGGTGTGCGCAGCGAGCCGATCCCCCTCGACGAGAACGAGGTCAAGCAGATTCTGCGCCACATGGGCGTGGAGACCCCCAAGTTCAAGGTCGCCTTCACCAAGGGCCAGAGTGTCCGGGTCAACGACGGGCCGTTCGCCGAGTTCATCGGCACGGTCGAAGAGGTCAACCCGGAACGCAACAAGGTCAAGGTCCTGGTGAGCATCTTCGGCCGCGAGACGCCGGTCGAGCTCGACTTCCTGCAAGTCGAGAAGTTGTAGGAAAGGAACCGGACACCACCCGTGGCCAAGAAGATCCGCATCATGCTCACCCTGCAGCTGCCGGCTGGCAAGGCGACCCCCGCCCCGCCCGTTGGTACCGCGCTGGGCCCGCATGGCATCAACATCGTCGAATTCACGAAGGCGTACAACGAGAGGACCGCTGACAAGTCGGGACAGATCATCCCGGCCCAGATCACGATCTTCGAGGATCGCTCCTTCACCTTCATCCTCAAGACGCCCCCCGCCGCGGACCTGCTGCGCAAGGCCGCCGGCGTGGACAAGGGTGCGAGCACGACCAAGCGCGAGACCGCCGGCCGCGTGACCCGCGACCAGCTCCGCGAGATCGCCTCGATCAAGCTTGCCGACCTCAACGCCAATGACATCGAGGCCGCCATGGCCCAGATCGAAGGCACTGCCCGAAGCATGGGAATCGACGTCGTCTAGCCGGGTCCCACCTGCACCGCCTCGCGGCTCCACCCCGGGTCGCGATCGAGGCTTCATGACGGGGGAGGTCGGGTCCGCCGGCCGCAAGGAGGAACACGCATGGCGCACCACGGCAAGAAGTACCAGGAAGCCGCGAAGCTCGTCGATCGGACGCTGACCTACAGCCCGATCGAGGCGGCCGAACTCATCAAGCAGACCACGACGGTCAACTTCGACGCGTCGGTCGAGGCCCATCTGCGCCTCGGCGTGGATCCGCGGCACGCCGATCAAATGGTTCGCGGCACGGTCGTCCTGCCCCACGGCACGGGCAAGGTCGTGCGCGTCGCGGTCTTCGCCCAGGGCGAAAAGGCCCAGGAGGCGCTGCGCGCCGGGGCGGACGAGGTCGGCGCGGAGGACCTTGTCAAGCGCATCGAGGCAGGCTGGCTGGACTTCGATGTCGCCCTCGCCACCCCGGACGCGATGGGCCTCGTCGGCAAGCTCGGCAAGATCCTCGGCCGCCGCGGCCTGATGCCCAATCCCAAGGCCGGGACGATCACCTTCGACCTCGAGCGGGCGATCAAGGAAGTCAAGGCCGGCCGCGTCGAGTTCAAGGTGGACAAGGCCGGGATCATCCACGTCGCCGTGGGCAAGAGCAGCTTCGAGGCGAGCGCCATCGTGGACAACCTGGCCGCGCTCGTCGATGCCATCAATCGGGCCAGGCCCACCGGCGCCAAGGGCCAGTACCTCAAGGGCCTGACCATCGCAAGCACGATGGGCCCGGGCATCCGCGTCGATGTGCCCGCCGTCCTGGCGGCCGCGGTCGCCTGACCCCCGCCGGCGGTTCGCCGGCAGAACCACACGTCGTGACGGCGGAGACGCGCGTCATCTGACCATATCGAGACGGACCGCCGCAGACAGCCTGCGCCCGCAGACCGCCGCCGCCAGTGGCGACGACGGTCGGGGCTTGATCCGTCGGACCGGACCGACCGGACGCCACCCGTGAGGGTGGGGAGGGTCGGGGACGACGACGAGCACGCCGAGGCAGTCGGGTACAGCCACCTCCTTCGGTGGGTGCACCCCCTGCGAGCAGTGGTCGATCGTCCCGTCGGGGGCGATCGCCAGGGACCGTCGCAGGGGACGGCCGGGTCGCGCATGCGATCCAGGCGCTCCCACCGCCGCACGCCGGTCGCGTGCTGTACGACCCAAGGAGGCTCCATGCCGACAGAGGCCAAGCGCGAGACGATCGCGGCGCTTCGCGAGGTGCTCGCGAAGAGCCGCACGATGATCGTGTCCGAATACCGCGGCCTCAGCGTGAAGGAGATCGCCGAGATCCGGCGAGCCCTGAACAAACAGGATGTCAGCTACCGCGTCGTCAAGAATCGGCTCATGCGCATCGCCGCCGAAGATTCGGTCGGCGAGGCACTGAGCCCGCTCCTCGTCGGCCCGACCGCGATCGCGTTCGGCAACGACGAGGCCCGGACCGCCAAGGCGGTCATCGATGCGACACGCCCGTTCAACAAGGTCGTCCGGATCACCGGCGGCGTGTTGGGCGGCCGGGCCATCGACGCCGACGGGGTGACCCGTCTGGCGACCCTGCCCTCGCGCGAAGTCCTGCTGGCCCGATTGGCCGGCGGGATGCAGGCGCCCGTGGCGACCCTGGCCGGACTGCTCGCCGCGCCCCTGCGCAACCTGGGCTACGCCCTGGCCCAGGTTGCCGAGCAGAAGGCCGAGCAGGCCGGATCCTGACCCCTTCAGCGCTGACCCTCACAGACACCGACACCACGACAAGGAGAACACCATGGCTGTCCTGACCCAGGACGATCTGCTCGAAGCGATCGACAAGATGACCGTCCTCGAGCTGTCCGAGTTCATCAAGCGCTTCGAGGAGCGTTACGGCGTGACCGCCGCCGCTCCGGCCGCCGCGGCCGCTGCCCCGGCCGCCGGCGCAGCGGAAGCTGCCGCCGCTCCCGAGGAGCAGACCGAGTTCACCGCGACCCTGACCGAGATCGGGCCCAACAAGATCCCGGTCATCAAGGTCGTGCGCGAGCTGACCGGACTCGGCCTCAAGGAGGCCAAGGACCTCGTCGACGCGTCGCCCAAGGCCGTCAAGGAAGGCGTGACCAAGGACGAGGCCGAGAAGATCAAGGCGGCGCTCGAGGGGCAGGGCGCCAAGGTCGAGATCAAGTAATCGGATCTGCGCCTGGACGGCGCAGGCGGGCGTTGCCATGCCTGCGCCGTTCGGTCACGCATCGTATTCGACTGCCTTCACTCGCCTGTTCGGATGATGGCGCGTCGCAAGCCCTAGCACGTTCGGGGGTGTTTGACAAGACTTGAAATCGCGGTATCCTACTCCTTCTGTGAGCGCGGCCTCCCTTTCCCCACAATTCCTCCGTCAAGGAGTGGTGCTTCATGCTGTCTGCTGAGTCGAAGACTCGCGCCGTGACCCCGACGGGTCGCATCTCGTACGCCCGCATCGACCGCAAGGTCGACGGCGTCAGCTACGAGAAGTTCGAGATCCCCAACCTGATCGAACTCCAGCTCGACTCGTTCAGCTGGTTCATGGAGAAGGGGTTGCGCGAGCTGTTCGACGAGATCAGCCCGATCAAGGACTTCACCGGCAAGGTGATGGAGCTCCAGTTCCTGGACTACGAGTTCGGGGCGCCCAAGTACTCCGAGGAGGAGTGCCGGACGAAGGACCTGACATTCAGCAAGCCGCTGTACGTCAATGTCGAGCTCCTGATCAAGGAGACTGGCGAGATCCAGCGCCAGCGCGTCTACATGGGCGACTACCCGTGGATGACCGACCAGGGCACGTTCGTGATCAACGGCGCTGAGCGCGTCGTGGTCAGCCAGCTGGTCCGCTCGCCGGGCGTCTACTACTCCATCGACAACGACATCTACAACCAGACCGGCCGCGAGATGTTCACCGCCAAGGTGATCCCGAACCGCGGCGCCTGGCTCGAGTTCGAGACTTCCAAGCTCGATCAGCTGTACGTCAAGGTCGACCGCAAGCGCAAGATCCCGGCCACCACCCTGCTGCGCGCCGTGGGCTACGAGCAGAACGACGAGATCGCCGGCCTGTTCGGGATGATCGACATCGATCCCGAGCACCCCTATATCTCGAACACCCTGGACAAGGACGTCACGCACACCACGGCCGAGGCGCTCATCGAGGTCTACAAGAAGCTGCGTCCGGGCGATCCGCCCACCGGTGACAACGCCAAGCAGCTCGTGGAGAGCCTGTTCTTCAACTTCCGCCGCTACGACCTCGGTCGGGTCGGCCGCTACAAGTTCAACAAGAAGCTCGACGCGGTCGCCGGGCGGATGGGAATCGAGCTTTCGCGCGACGGCCGGACCATCACCCGCGAGGACATCGCGGCCATCGTCGGCAACCTCATCGAGTCCAATCGCGGCCTCCATCCCAAGGACGACATCGACCACCTCGGCAACCGGCGCATCCGGGCCAACGGCGAGCTCATCCAGAACGCGTTCCGGATCGGCCTGTTGCGCATGGAGCGGGTCGTCCGCGAGCGGATGACCATCCAGGAGATCGACAAGGCCACGCCCAACGCCCTCATCAACATCCGCCCCGTCGTGGCCGCGATGAAGGAGTTCTTCGGCGGCAGCCAGCTGAGCCAGTTCATGGACCAGACCAACCCGCTGGCCGAGCTGACCTCCAAGCGCCGTCTGTCCGCGCTCGGCCCGGGCGGCCTGTCGCGCGAGCGTGCCGGCTTCGATGTCCGCGACGTGCACCACAGCCATTACGGCCGGATCTGCCCGATCGAGACGCCCGAAGGTCCGAATATCGGTCTGATCGGCTCCCTGGCCACGTACGGCCGGATCAACAGCTACGGGTTCATCGAGACTCCCTACCGCAAGGTCAAGCGGACGATGGGCTATGACGAAACCGACTTCACCCGCTACGAGGCCGGCCAGGATCTCGTGACCAAGGGCGGCGAGGTCGTCCTCAAGACCGGCCAGCCGTTCACCGCGGCCGCGATCGCCGAACTCAAGAAGCAGAAGGCGCATGCCTTCCCGATCCGTCCGGTCGTGACCGACGAGATCCATTACATGCCCGCCGACGAGGAAGAAGAGCATCACGTCGCGCAGGCCAACGCGCCGCTCGATGACGAAGGCCACTTCATGGCCGAGCGCATCCCGTCGCGCTACCGCGACACCTTCCCGGAGGCGCGCGCCAACCAGATCGAATACATGGACGTGTCGCCCAAGCAGGTCGTGTCCGTGGCCACCGCGCTCATCCCGTTCCTGGAACACGACGACGCCAACCGCGCGCTGATGGGTTCCAACATGCAGCGCCAGGCCGTGCCGCTCCTGGAGCCGGAGTCCCCGATCGTCGGGACCGGCATGGAGGAGCGCGCCGCGCGCGACTCCGGTCAGGTCCTCGTCGCCAAGCGCGCGGGGGTGGTCACCAGCGTGACCGCCGAACGGATCGCGATCGAGACCGACGCCGGGGAGCTCGACGAGTACAAGCTCCAGAAGTTCGTCCGCTCGAACCAGGGTACGTGCATCAATCACCGGCCCATCGTCAACGTCGGTGACCGGGTCGCCGACCGTGCCGCGATCGCCGACTCCAGCTCCACCCAGCTCGGCGAGCTCGCGCTCGGCCGCAACATCCTCGTGGCGTTCATGAGCTGGGAGGGCGGCAACTACGAGGATGCGATCGTCATCAGCGACCGCCTCGTGCGCGACGACCTGTTCACGAGCATCCATATCGAGAAGCACGAGATCGAGTCGCGCGACACGAAGCTCGGGCCCGAGGAGATCACCCGCGACATCCCGAACGTCGGCGAGGAGTCCCTCAAGGACCTCGACGAGGAGGGCATCGTGTACATCGGCGCCGAGGTGCGCCCGGGCGACATCCTGGTCGGCAAGATCACGCCCAAGGGCGAGACCGAGCTGACCGCCGAGGAGCGCCTGCTGCGGGCGATCTTCGGGGAGAAGGCCCGCGAGGTGAAAGACAGCTCGCTGCGCCTGCCTCACGGCGAGCGCGGCAAGGTGGTCGAGGTCCGCGAGTTTCGTCGCGAGCTCAACGACGACCTCCAGCCCGGTGTCAACCGCCTGGTCCGGGTGTCCGTCGCTCAGAAGCGCAAGATCTCGGTCGGCGACAAGATGGCCGGCCGCCACGGCAACAAGGGCGTCATCGCCAAGATCCTGCCGGCCGAGGACATGCCCTACCTGCCCGACGGCACGCCGGTCGACATCATCCTCAACCCGCTCGGTGTCCCGAGCCGGATGAACATCGGCCAGATCCTGGAGACCCACCTCGGATGGGCGCTCCACAAGAAGGGCCTCAAGGCCGCGACGGCCGTGTTCGACGGCGCCACCGAGCAGCAGATCCAGACCGAACTCCGTGAGGCCGGCCTGCCCGAAACGGGCAAGATCGAGCTTCGCGACGGGCGTACCGGTGAGACGTTCGATCGGCACATCACCGTCGGCTACATCTACATGCTCAAGCTTCACCACCTCGTCGAGGACAAGATCCACGCTCGGTCCACCGGGCCATACAGCCTGATCACCCAGCAGCCGCTGGGCGGCAAGGCCCAGTTCGGTGGCCAGCGCTTCGGTGAGATGGAGGTCTGGGCGCTCGAAGCCTACGGCGCCGCGAACATCCTCCAGGAGCTGCTCACGGTCAAGTCGGACGACGTCCTCGGACGTGTCCAGACCTATGAGGCCATCGTCAAGGGCGAGGAGATCCAGCCGCCGCGGGTCCCGGAGTCGTTCAAGGTCCTGATCAAGGAGCTGCGCAGCCTCGGGCTGAACGCCGAGATCCTGGACCAGAACGAGGAAGAGATCCCGCTCGCGGAGGACGACGCCTCGGGCTACCTGCTCCCCGATCTCGGCGGGATCAATCTCGCCGGGTTCGAGGACTGATCGCCGTCAACGTCATCACCCGCGTCAGCCCACCGTTCCCGCGCGGTCAGGTCCCGGCCGACCTGATCACGCTCGCTCACGGTCCGCATCACGTCGCTGTGCCAGGCGGCGACGTGGAGGAGAACCATGCTCGAGGTCAATAATTTCAGCGCCATCCGCATCTCGCTTGCCAGCCCGGACCAGATCCGGGAATGGTCCAAGGGTGAGGTGACGAAGCCGGAGACGATCAACTACCGGACGCTCAAGCCGGAAAAGGACGGTCTCTTCGACGAGCGCATCTTCGGTCCGACCAAGGACTGGGAGTGCTACTGCGGCAAGTACAAGCGCATCCGCTACAAGGGCATCATCTGCGACAAGTGCGGCGTCGAAGTGACCCGCTCCAAGGTGCGCCGGGAGCGGATGGGCCACATCCAGCTTGCGAGCCCGGTCAGCCACATCTGGTACTTCAAGGGCACCCCGAGTCGCCTGGGCATCCTGCTCGACATCAGCCCGCGCAATCTCGAGCGGATCCTGTACTTCGCGCTGTACATCGTCACCAGCGTCGATGAGGACGCGCGCAAGCGCGCCCTCGGCGCGATCGAGGAAGAAGCTGAAGGCCGCGGCGGCAAGGCCGGCGAGCGCCTGTCCGCCCTCGAGGACGAGCTCAAGGCGGAGCTCAATCGCCACACCGACGAGCTCAAGGCGGAACTTGCCCGAACCAGGACCGAGCTCGGGACGCAGCGCGCCGCCCGGCTCGAGGAGATCGCCCTCGCCGCCCAGGCGACGGAAGCCAGGCTTGCCGAGCTCGGGTCCGGCGAGGCCTCGGAGACGATCGCCTTCGCCCCCACCGGAGAGGTCATCGTGGCCGCCGGTGCCAAGGGCGGCAAGGACGCGACCGCGCGCCTGCGCAAGACCGTCGGCGAGTACACCGAAGGCGTCAACGCCGATCTGCAGCAGCGCGAGGCCGACGAGGCCCGAGCCGTGGAGCAGAAGATCGCCGACCTTGGGGCGGGCGTCCAGGATGCCCTCCAGCACGAAAAGACAGCCCTGGCCACGCAGGCCGCCGGACTCAAGGACGAGTTGCGCAAGGTGCGCGACGAGCTCGAGGCCCTCAAGCCGATGCAGACGCTCGGTGAGATGGAGTATCGCCAGCTCGACGAGCGCTACGGCTCGGGCGCCAAGACCGGCCGGGTCTTCTCGGCCGGCATGGGCGCCGAGGCCGTCCGCGACATCATCAGCCGGATGGAACTCGAGGAGCTGGCTCGCACGCTCCACGTCGAGGTCCGCACGAGCTCCGGGCAGCGTCGCAAGAAGGCCATCAAGCGGCTGCGCCTGATCGAGGCCTTCCGGCGCAGTGGCACCCGCCCGGACTGGATGATCCTGTCCGTGCTCCCGGTCATCCCTCCGGACCTTCGTCCGATGGTCCAGCTCGATGGCGGCCGCTTTGCGACGTCCGACCTCAACGACCTGTACCGCCGCGTCATCAACCGCAACAACCGGCTCAAGCGGCTGCTCGAGCTCGGCGCTCCGGAGATCATCATCCGCAACGAGAAGCGGATGCTCCAGGAGGCGTGCGATGCGCTGATCGACAACGGCCGCCGTGGCCGGGCGATCGCGGGCACCGGCAACCATCGCCTCAAGTCCCTGTCCGACATGCTCAAGGGCAAGCAGGGCCGATTCCGCCAGAACCTCCTCGGCAAGCGCGTGGACTACTCGGGGCGATCGGTCATCGTGGTCGGCCCGGAGCTGAAGCTCCACCAGTGCGGCCTGCCCAAGAAGATGGCTCTCGAGCTGTTCAAGCCGTTCGTGATGCGCCAGCTCGTCGAGAAGGGCTTCGCCCACAACATCAAGAGCGCCAAACGCATCGTCGAGCGTGTCCGGCCCGAGGTCTGGGACGTGCTCGAGGAAGTCATCAAGGACCACCCGGTCCTGCTGAACCGCGCCCCGACGCTGCATCGCCTGGGCATCCAGGCGTTCATGCCGGTCCTCGTCGAGGGTTCGGCCATCCAGATCCACCCGCTCGTGTGCACCGCGTTCAACGCTGACTTCGACGGCGACCAGATGGCGGTCCATGTGCCGCTCTCGTCGGCCGCCCAGGAAGAGGCGCGGACGATGCTGTTGTCCACGGCCAACCTGCTCTCACCGGCCGACGGCAGCCCGGTCGTGGCGCCGACCCAGGACATGGTCCTCGGCTGCTACTACCTGACCATGGACGCGCATACCGTCTCGAAGAAGGCCATCCGGGTGTTCTCGTCGGAGGATGAGGCGATCCTCGCCTACCAGCTCCGCGAGAAGACCGGCGCCGACCTTCACGAAGTCATCGACGTCGAGGTTCGCTCGTGGGACGCGGAGGCGCAGGCGCTGCGCATCGAGCGCCGTCGGACGACCATCGGCCGGGTGATCTTCAACCAGGTCCTGCCCGACCCGCTGCGCTTCAGCGACAAGGTCATGAAGCGGACCGACCTCAAGGACCTCGTGGACCAGTGCTATCGAGCGCTCGGCCCGGAGGAGACCGCCCATCTCGTGGACGGGATCAAGGACGTGGGCTTCGAGTTCGCGACCCGCGGCGGCATGACCATCGGTCTCTTCGACATCGAGATCCCCAAGGACAAGGCGCTGCGCCTTGCCGTGGCCGATGAGTCCGTGGCCGCCATCGACCGCCAGTTCCAGCGCGGCCTCATCACCGAGGACGAGCGCTACGAGCAGGTCGTCGCCGTCTGGCAGGACACCACATCCAAGCTGTCCACAGAGATGATGGACGGCCTGGATCCGACCGGTCCGGTGACGATGATGACCGCCTCGGGCGCCCGAGGCAACAAGGGCAACATCGGTCAGCTGGGGGCCATGCGCGGCCTGATGGCCGACCCGTCGGGCCGGATCATCGACGTGCCCGTGCGCAGCAACTTCCGCGAGGGCATGACCGTCCTCGAGTACTTCATCTCGACCCACGGAGCCCGCAAGGGTCTGGCCGACACCGCGTTGCGCACCGCCGACTCCGGGTACCTGACCCGGCGCCTGGTGGACGTCGCCCAGGACGTCATCACCCGTGAGGACGACTGCGGCACGGAAGAGGGCAGCTGGATCATCCGGGCTGAGTCGAGCGACGAGAAGGGTGCCTTCCAGCGCCGTCTCGTTGGTCGCCTGGCCGCGGCGCCCCTGCCCGATCCGAGCGTCAAGACCAAGAAGGGCGAGGAGCCGCCGCTTCTCGTCGACCGCAACGAGATCATCTCCGAGGAGGCCGGGGCGCGCATCGATGCAGCTGGCGTCGACGAGGCGCTCGTGCGCTCACCACTCACCTGCGAGGCCCGCTACGGCGTCTGCCGGGCGTGCTACGGCCGCAACCTCGCCACCGGCGAGATGGTCGCATCGGGCGAGGCGGTCGGCATCATCGCCGCCCAGTCGATCGGGGAGCCCGGTACGCAGCTCACCATGCGCACGTTCCATACCGGCGGTGTCGCCGGAGGACTGGACATCACCGCCGGACTGCCCCGCGTCGAGGAGCTGTTCGAGGCCCGCGTGCCCAAGGGCAAGGCCGAGATCAGCCACATCGACGGCATCGTCGAGGTCATCCGGGGCGATGGCATGACCAAGGTCAAGGTCGTCTCGACCGAGGTCTACGACACCCCCCTGGCGATCGCCAGGGGAGCCGAGATGCTGACCGCGCCGGGCGATCTCGTGGAAGCCGGACAGGTCATCGCCCGGGGCGAGACCGACGGAGCCGCGACCGACGTCACGGCGCCGGTCAGGGGCTTCCTCGTGTCCGGGTCCGAAGGCCTGGTCGTCCGCGCCGAGGATGTCGTCGAGCGCGAGTACCTTATTCCGCACAACGCCAAGCTGCTGGTCGAGAGTGGCCAGGAGATCCGCGCCGGAGACGGCATCACGGACGGGCCGATCAACCCGCAGGAGTACCTCGAGACCCGGGGCAAGGACGCGGTCCAGCGCTACCTGGTCAAGGAAGTCCAGAAGGTCTACAAGAGCCAGGGAGTCACGATCAACGACAAGCACATCGAGATCATCGTCCGGCAGATGCTCCGCAAGGTCCGCATCGATCAGCCGGGTGATGTCGATCTGCTGCCGACGGAGCTCGTGGACCGTCTGGAATTCGAGGAGGACAACAACCGGGTCCTCGCGGAGGGCGGCGAGCCGGCCACCGCGCAGACGGTCCTGCTGGGGGTCACCAAGGCCTCGCTCAACACCAATTCGTTCCTCGCTGCGGCGTCCTTCCAGGAGACCACCCGGGTGCTCACCGAGGCGGCCATCAACGGCGCCAAGGATCATCTCATCGGGCTCAAGGAGAACGTCATCATCGGCAAGCTCATCCCGGCAGGGACGGGCGCGCCGGCGAACGTGGCGGCGCGCAAGGCGCGTGAGCGCCAGACGGCCCTGGAAGCGCTGGCCGGCGAGGCGCTCGACGGCCTCGGCGGATCCGAGTACAACCCGTTCCTCGTGGACGGCGACGGTCGGCCGGCCGACGACGAGGCCGCCGGCCTCGCCCTCGCCGCAACGATCGCCGGCGGCGATGGGCATGCTGACGACGATCTCGTCAACCAGTTCCTGGCCGACGGTACGACCGTGAGCGAGGACAACACCCCCTGACCGACGGGTGGCGGGGTCGGCAGTCGCCGGCGCCGCCACCACGTTTGACACGCTCGGCTGGGCTCGACTAGACTCCGCCTTCGTGGCCTCGGGAGGGGTCCGCATTCGGCGCGTGTCACCCGTGCGTTCGCCGACGACCATCTCGATCAGCTCACGATCCCGGTCCCGGCCGACCGCCCCGCGGGGAACACGTCGGCGTCGATGGATCGGCCCCGACGGTCGGTGACGACCGGACTCGCAACTCTGCTACCGATCACAAGGAGTGACGTCTTCGTGCCGACGATCAGCCAGCTCGTGCGCCACGGTCGCAAGCGCAAGATCGCCAAGATCAAGGCGCCGGCGATGCGCAAGAACTGGAACAGCCTGCGACGCCGCCAGGTGTCCATCCCGGGTGCCCCCCAGAAGCGGGGGGTCTGCCTGCAGGTCCGGACGATGACGCCCAAGAAGCCGAACTCCGCGCTGCGCAAGATCGCGCGCGTGCGCCTGTCCAACCAGATGGAGGTCACGGCCTACATCCCGGGCATCGGGCACAACCTCCAGGAGCACTCCGTGGTCCTCGTCCGCGGCGGCCGGGTCAAGGACCTGCCGTCGGTCAAGTACCACATCATCCGGGGCACCCTCGACGCGGCCGGCGTGCGCGACCGCAAGCAGAGCCGCAGCAAGTACGGCGCCAAGGCCAGCAGCGGCAAGCCGGGAGCCAAGTAGCATGCCCCGTCGGATCAGCATCCCGCGCAAGACCAAGTACGAGATCGTGCCGGCCAACCGCATCACCTCGCGCTTCTCGGCGAAGCTGATGAAGGGTGGCAAGCGCAACCTGGCCGACCGCATCCTGCGCCAGGCCCTCGCCCGGGCCGAGGCCCAGGCCGGCCGTCCTGGTCTCGAGATCCTCGAGGCGGCGATGCGCAACGCGACGCCCATCATCGAGGTCAAGCCCCGCCGCGTCGGTGGCGCCACGTACCAGGTCCCGGTCGAGATCCGGGGCGACCGGCGCATGTCGCTCGGGGTGCGCTGGCTCGTCCAGGCAGCCCGCAGGCGTAACGGCAAGAGCATGAGCGAGAAGCTGGCCCTCGAGTTCGTCGATGCCATGAACGGCCTCGGCACGGCGGTCAAGCGACGTGAAGACACGCACAAGATGGCCGAGGCGAACCGCGCCTTCAGCCATTTCAAGTGGTAAGACCAGGAGCGTAGGCAGACCGTGGCACGACAGGTTCCGCTGGCCAAGACGCGGAACATCGGAATCATCGCGCATATCGACGCCGGCAAGACGACCGTCACCGAGCGGATCCTTTTCTATACGAAGAAGATCCACAAGATCGGCGAGGTCCATGAAGGCGCGGCCACGATGGACTGGATGCCCCAGGAACAAGAGCGGGGCATCACCATCACGGCCGCGGCGACGACGGCGTTCTGGGGCGACCATCGCATCAACATCATCGATACGCCCGGGCACGTGGACTTCACGGTGGAGGTCGAACGCAGCCTGCGCGTGCTCGACGGGGCCGTGGTCGTCTTCGACGGTGTGGCCGGCGTCGAGCCGCAGTCCGAGACGGTCTGGCGCCAGGCCGATCGCTACGGCGTGCCGCGTTTCTGCTTCATCAACAAGCTTGACCGCACTGGCGCCGACTTCTGGCGTGGCGTCGAGTCGATCAAGGACCGCCTTGGCGCGAACGCCGTGCCGATCCAGATCCCGATCGGCCGCGAGGACCAGTTCAAGGGCGTCATCGACCTGGTCGAGATGAAAGCTTTCTACTATCGCGACGACCTGGGCAACCAGATCGACGTCGTGGAGATCCCCGAAGAGTTCAAGGCCGAGGCCGAGAAGCATCGTCACACGATGATCGAGGCCGTCGCCGAGATGGACGACGAACTGACCCATAAGTACCTCGAGGGCGAGGAGTTCTCGATCGCGGAGATCAAGCGCGGCCTGCGCCTGGGGACGCTGACATCGCGGATCATCCCGGTCCTGACCGGGTCGGCGCTCAAGAACAAGGGCGTCCAGAAGATGCTCGACGCGGTCGTCGATTACCTGCCCTCACCGCTCGACGTCCCACCGATGATCGGGCTCGACGCGCGCACCGGGGCGGAGATCATCCGGACCCCGAGCGACAGCGAGCCGTTCAGCGCGCTGGCCTTCAAGATCGCAGTCGATCCCTTCGTCGGGAAGCTGGCCTTCTTCCGGGTCTACTCGGGCACGCTCAAGGCCGGCTCGTACGTCATGAATCCGGTCAAGGGCAAGAAGGAGCGCATCGGGCGCATCCTCCAGATGCACGCCAACCACCGCGAGGAGATCGAGGAGGTCTACGCCGGCGACATCGCTGCGGCCGTCGGCCTCAAGGACACTTACACCGGCGACACGCTGACCGATCCCGATCACCAGGTCATCCTCGAGTCCATGACCTTCCCGGAACCGGTCATCGAGGTCAAGATCGAGCCCAAGACCAAGGCTGACCAGGACAAGCTGGCCATCGCCCTCCAGCGCCTCTCGGAGGAGGACCCGACCTTCCGGGTCCACACCGACCCGGAGTCGTCGGAGACGCTGATCGCCGGCATGGGTGAGCTGCATCTCGACGTCCTGGTCGACCGGATGATCCGCGAATTCCATGTCGCGGCCAACATCGGCAAGCCGCAGGTCTCCTACCGCGAGACCATCCGGCGCGCCGCCGAGGGCAACGGCCGCTTCATCCGTCAGACCGGCGGCAAGGGTCAGTACGGCCATGCGGTCATCAAGGTCGAGCCGGCCGAGAAGGGCACGGGTTACGAGTTCGTCGACAAGATCGTCGGTGGCACCATCCCGCGCGAATACATCAAGCCCGTCGACCAGGGCATCCGCGAGACGCTCCAGACGGGCATCTTCGCCGGGTTCCCGGTCGTGGACGTCAAGGTCACCCTCTTCGACGGCTCCTACCACGACGTGGACTCGTCCGAGATGGCCTTCAAGATCGCCGGTTCGATGGCCATCAAGGACGCCTTCAGCAAGGCCGATCCGGCCATTCTCGAGCCGATCATGAAGGTCGAGGTCCTGATGCCCGAGGAGTTCATGGGCGACGTCATCGGCGACCTGAACAGCCGACGCGGACAGATCGAGGGCATGGAGGGCCGCGGTACGACCCAGGTCGTGCGCGCCTTCGTGCCGCTCGCCCAGATGTTCGGGTACGTCACGGACCTGCGCAGCATGTCCCAGGGCCGGGCGACGTCCTCGATGGAATTCAGCCATTACGCCGAGGTGCCGGGCAACCTGGCCTCGGAACTCGTCCAGAAGTCCAAGGTCTAGGGAGCAACGTCATGGCCAAGAAGAAGTTCGAGCGCACCAAGCCGCATGTCAACGTCGGCACGATCGGCCACATCGACCACGGCAAGACGAGCCTCACCGCGGCGATCTCCAAGTACCTGGCCCTCAAGGGCTCGGCCGAGTACCGCGCCTTCG
>JANOTJ010000425.1:0-2068 GCA_031416295.1 Chloroflexota bacterium | reverse complement strand
GGGCTCGCCCGTCTCGACTTCGGGACCGATCGTCGAGCGCAGCGGGATCTCTTCGATGGCCACGGCGGCCGCGAGCGCAAGGATCGTGGCGACCACGCCGATCTGGAACGTGGAGGCGACCGCGATGCTGAACGCCTGGTGGATGCCCCCGACGATGGCCGGAACAAGCGGCTCGATGACGGAGCGGAAGGCTTCCGGCACCTGCTCGAGGATGACCTCGCCCAACGGCCGGTTGACGCCGACGAGCTGGTCAAGGGATGCCGAACCGCCGCTCGCGAAGGCATCGACCGCCTGCTGTGGGAGCCCGGCGTTGGCCAGCTGGAGCGGAACCTCGTCGGTCAGCCGGGTCCCGAAGATGGTGCCCGTGATGGCCAGCCCGATCGAGCCGCCGATCTGGCGGAAGAACGTCAGGTTGCTCGTCGCCACGCCGAGTTGACGGAATGGGACGGCGTTCTGGACGACGATCGTGAAGACCGACAGGGTCGGGCCGATGCCGAGGCCGGCGATGAACATCCACAGCCACAGGACGGGCAGGTCCGTGTCGGCCCGGAGCTGGGTCATGAGGATGATGCCCACGGTCATCAGGGCGAGCCCGCCAAGGATGAACGGCTTGTAGCGTCCGGTCCTCGAGACGAGGATGCCCGACACGACGGAGCTCCCGATCAGGCCGATCAGCAACGGGAAGATCTGGTAGCCGGACTCCAGGGCCGACGAGCCGTTGACGAACTGGAACCAGCGCGGCAGGAAGATGATCGCCCCGAAGAACCCGAAGCTCACGAAGAACGTGGAGATGATCGATGCCGTGTACGTCCGGTTGCGGAACATCGGCAGCGGGATGATCGGTTCCCTGGCCCGCGACTCGATGAACACGAACAGCGCGCCGAGGGCGATCGATACCAGCAGCAGACCGCCGACGGACGGATCCGCCCAGTCGTTGGTCTGCTTGTTGGTCAGGCCGACCAGGAGCGCCGTGATGGCCACGGTGAAGACGCCGGCCCCGGCGATATCGAGGTCGCGGCTCGCATCCGGGCGCTTGACGGTCGGAAGCAGCCGGGCGAGGACGATGAGGCTGACGATCCCGATCGGGATGTTGACGTAGAAGATCCAGTGCCAGCTCACGAGGTCCGTGAGCGTGCCGCCAAGGAACGGGCCGACGATGAACGAGATCCCGAACACGGCCCCGAACAGACCCTGGTACTTGCCCCGCTCGGCGGGCGTGAACAGGTCGCCGATGACCGCGAGCGCGATCGGGAAGAGGGCGCCGGCGCCGATGCCCTGGATGCCCCGGAAGAGGAGCAGCTGGGGCATGTTCTGCGACAGCCCGGACAGCGCCGACCCGATGAGGAAGATGACCACGCCGATCATCAGCAGGGGCTTGCGGCCGTACAGGTCGGAGAGCTTGCCGTAGAACGGCACGGTGATGGTCGAGGTCAGCAGGTAGATGGTGACGACCCAGTTGTAGTACTGGTTGCCACCGAGTTCGTCCACGATGGACGGCAGGGCTGGGCCCGTGATCGTCTGGTCGAGGGCACCCAGGAAGAGCGCCAGGAGCACCGCGCCGAGGATCTGGAGCTTGGCCCGATGACTCAGGCCGAGAGCGGGATCATCGGCGAGCGACGGCGCTCGACCGTTCGGTCCCGTAGTAGCGCGTTCCATGGGCGTTTGGATCCTCCGTCAGATGGTCCGCGAGGGTGGGTCGGCCTCGTCGTTGATGGCGTCGCGCAGGTCCGCGGTCGCCTGGTCGATGCCGTTGAGTTGCTCAGGGGCGAGGCGATCCAGGACCTCGCGGAAGGTGTTGGCTCGGAGCAGTTCCATGTCGTCCATCAGCCGACGGCCGGTGTCCGTCATCCGGATGATCACGACACGGCGATCATCGGGAACCCGCAGTCGCTCGACGTAGCCGCGCTCTTCCATCCGGTCAATCAGGCCCGTTGCGCTGGACAGCGAGACGTCGATCAGGTCAGCCAGGCGGCTCATCGGCACATCGCCGTGGAGCTGGAGCATGGACAACACGTGGATCTGGGTCATGCTCACGCCGAGCTTGACCAGCCGCTCGCTCCCGATGCAC
>JANOTJ010000424.1:0-7691 GCA_031416295.1 Chloroflexota bacterium | reverse complement strand
CCACTGGCCGGTCGCGACGCGCCCGCTCTCCAGCAGTCGGATCTCCTCCAAGTGAAACAGTCCGCGAACCTGATCCAGTCGGAGATCCGGCATCCTGCCTGTGAGGTAGGCCGCGTCGTACAACGCCTGCAGACCGAGCCTGACGTCCTCCAGGTCGAAGCCCGTGCCCTCGACGACCTCTTCGAACGATGTGAACGGATCCCGACGATCCTCGATCGCGGCGATCGTCTCGAGGATGGGTAAGTCGCGACTCAGCCACTTCTCGCGGGCCATCAGGTACCGAGTTCTGTGGGTGCGTCCTCGAGGACGTTCGGAGGCCCAGAGGCCTCGAGATCATCGAGCGTGAGGAAAGGCCTGGCGCTCTGGTGAACTCGATGAGGCGATGCAGCACGCGGACCCACGCGGTCGATCTTAGCTCGCCATATTGCCAAGCGAGCGAGCGAAGTTCCGGTTCGACCGTTCGTGTCTCATCATGAGCGATGCCTCAGCCTTCGGAGCTTAGGCGATCGAAGATGCCGCCACGCGGAGGACGCGCAGCGCGCGACGTCCCGTTGACCCGCCGCTGACCGGCGGCGCATCCTCCCGGCTGCCAGCCGTTCGTATCGCGAGGTCGCCGTGCCGAGCCTGTACATCGATGGCCAGTGGGTCGCGTCCGGCGACGCCACCTGTAGCCAGGTCGTCAACCCGTCCGACGGGACGGTCGTCACGGAGGTGGATGTCGCCACCGACGCCCAGGTGCAGGCGGCCATCGCTGCTGCGCGCCGCGCCTTCGATACGACCGACTGGCCGCGCAGCCCGACCGCTGATCGGGCCGCCCTGCTCGATCGGGTCGCCGATCTGCTCGACCGCGATCAGGAGGAGCTCGCCGGGCTCGAGACCGCGAATACCGGCAAAGCGATGCGCGAGAGCCGCTGGGACATCGCCGATGTGGCCCGGGTCTTCCGCTACTACGCGCAGCTTGCCGACAAGGGCGCCGGGCGCCTGGTCGACGCCAGCACGCCCAACGCCATCTCGCGGATCGTCTACGAGCCGGTCGGGGTGTGCGGGCTCATCGGCCCGTGGAACTACCCGCTCCTGCAACTCTCGTGGAAGATCGCCCCGGCCCTCGCCGCAGGCTGCACGATGGTCCTCAAGCCGGCGTCGCTGACGCCGCTCACGGCGATCGCCACGACTCGCCTGCTGGAAGAGGCCGGGGCGCCGGCAGGCGTCGTGAACCTCATCCTGGGCCCGGGCGCGCGCGTCGGCCAGGCGCTCGCCGACAGTCCCGATGTGGACCTGATCAGCATGACCGGCGGCCTCGACGCCGCGCGCAGCCTGATGCACGGCGCGAGCGGCAACATGAAGCGGCTGGCCCTGGAGCTCGGTGGCAAGAGTCCCAACATCATCTTCGACGACGCGGACTTCGAGACGGTCGTGGACAACGCGCTCACGGCCGCCTTCATCCACTCGGGCCAGGTCTGCTCGGCGGGATCCCGGGCGATCGTCCAGGACACGATCCACGACCGGTTCGTGGCGGAGATCGGCCGACGTGCCGACGCCATCCGCCTGGGCCACGGGCGCGATGACACGACCGAGGCGGGGGCGCTCATCAGCGCCGAGCACCGGGCCAGGGTGGAGGCGCACGTCGCGCGGGCCCTGGCCGAGGGCGCGCGCCTGGTCGCCGGCGGCCGTCGGCCCGACGAGCCGCACCTCCAGGCCGGCTTCTTCTACCGCCCCACGGTCTTCGCCGACGTGGACCCGACCATGCGCATCGTTCGGGAGGAAGTGTTCGGGCCGGTGCTGACCGTCGAGCGCTTCAGCACGGAGGAGGAGGCGATCGCCCTGGCCAACGACACCGAGTACGGCCTGGCGGGCGCGGTCTGGACCAACGACGCCGCGCGCGCCCAGCGCGTCGCCGCTCGGCTGCGCGCCGGGACGGTGTGGATCAACGACTACAACACGTACCTGCCACAGGCAGAATGGGGCGGCTTCAAGCAGTCCGGGATCGGTCGGGAACTTGGCCCCAGCGGCCTGGACGAGTACCGTGAGGCGAAACACATCTGGCACAACGTGGCACCGGGGCCCAGCGGCTGGTTCGGAGGGTGATGCGAGGGTGACGGCGACGACCGATCCTGCGGCCTCGATGGCCGCGCCAGCGACGGCCCTGCCCGATGCGCGGCCGACGCGGGACGGTGCCTCGGGCGTTCCCACCGTGGCCGTCCGCAACCTGTGGAAGATCTTCGGCCCGGCAGAGCACAAGATCATCGGGACGCCGGACGCGGACCTGCCCCGTGACGAACTGCGGCGCAAGACGGGCTCCATGATCGGCCTGCGCGACGTCAGCTTCGACGTCTGGCCGGGCGAGGTCTTCGTGGTCATGGGCCTGTCCGGCTCGGGCAAGTCCACGCTGGTGCGCTGCATGACCCGGCTCATCGAGCCGACGGCCGGCGAAGTCCTCCTCGACGGCGAGGACATCCGCAAGGCCGACGCGGCCGCCTTGCGCGAACTTCGCCGGCATCGATTCAGCATGGTCTTCCAGCACTTCGGACTGCTCCCCCATCGACGGGTCATCGACAACGTTGCGTTCGGCCTCGAGATCCGCGGGGAGCGCCGGGCGGTGCGCGAGGAACGAGCGCGCCAGATGATCGAGCTGGTGGGCCTCGAGGGCCATGCCGACAGCTTCCCCGATCAGCTCTCGGGCGGGATGCAGCAACGCGTGGGCCTGGCCCGGGCGCTGGCCGTCGATCCGGAGGTGATGTTCTTCGACGAACCGTTCAGCGCCCTGGATCCGCTCATCCGCCGGGACATGCAGAACGAGGTCCTGCGCCTCCACCACGAAGTCGGCAAGACGATGGTCTTCATCACCCATGACCTGGCCGAGGCACTCAAGCTCGGCGACCACATCGTGATCATGCGTGACGGGGTGGTCGTGCAGTCCGGCCGACCGGAAGAGGTCGTGGGCGCACCGGCGGACGCCTACGTGGCCGACTTCGTGAGCGATGTGCCCAAGAGTCACGTCCTGACCCTGCGCTGGATCATGCGCCCGGTGGATCCGGACGACCGACTCGATGGCCCGGAGTTCCCGCCGACGAGCGTCATCCGCACCTGTCTCGAGGTCGCCGCGTCCACCGACAGGCCCATCAAGGTCGTGGAGGGTGGGCGCATCCTGGGCGTCGTCGATCGGGCCCGGATCCTGGCCGCCGTGGCCGACACGATCGGTGAGCGAGTCCTGGACACGATGGCCGGCGGGCCGACCACCGGCGCATGATGGCGACCGCTCGATGACGGCGATCAGCGTCCCGACGGCGGTGCGCCTTGATCCGCGGCTGGGGCGGCGGCTGCTCATGCTCGGATCGGCGCTCCTTGGCGTCGTCCTGTACCTCGTGTTCGCCGGCCAGTGGACGCTGCCCCATGACGAGGATTACCCGCTCTTCGCGGCGCTCAACGGCGTCAAGACCTGGGTCGATGAGAACCGCGACTCGATCATCCTGTTCGCGATCATCCGCGAGGGCGTGGGTGGCCTGGTCGGCGCATTCGAGAACCTGATCGGCCTGCTCGGCTGGCCGGGGGTCCTCGCGACCAGCGCCGCCCTGTCCGTGATCTTCGGTGGCTGGCGCCTGGCCCTCGGAACCACCATGGGCATGGCCATGATCGGGTTCCTCGGGCTGTGGACAGAGGGCATGGCGACCCTTTCGCAGATGCTCGCCGCGGTGGTCGTCGCCCTCGCTATCGGCATCCCGCTGGGCATCGTCGCGGGTCGCTCGCCGCGCTTCCTGGCGTTCATCACGCCGATCCTCGATGTCATGCAGATCATGCCCACGTTCGCCTACCTGGCCCCGCTCACCCTGATGTTCAGCATCGGCATCTCAGCAGGGACGATCGCGACCCTGATCTACGCTATCCCACCGGCCATCCGGATCACAGCACTCGGCATCAGGACTGTGCCCGACGCCTCAGTGGAGGCGGCCCGGTCGCTGGGCTCGACGCGGCTCCAGGTGCTGGGCAAGGTCCAACTCCCGCTCGCCCGTCGGACGATCGGGATCGGCGTGAACCAGACGATCATGATGGCCCTGTCCATGGTCGTGATCACGGCCGTCATCGGGGCACCGGGCCTTGGAGCCTCTGTCCTCCGCGCCCTGCAACAGGTGAACGTCGGGCTGGCCTTCCAGGCCGGCCTCGCCGTCGTGATCCTGGCCATCGTCCTCGATCGCCTGACGGACCAGGCCGGGCAGTGGATGGACCCGCGCTTCCGGCGGTCCGACACCGCGAAGGCTCGCCGACGGCTGCTGTACCTGGGCGCCCTCGGGGCGGTCGTGGTCGCGGCGGTCAGCGCTCGCGGCCTGGAGGACCCCGCCGCGTTCACCGACTCGTTCGAGATCTCGCTGGTCGCCCCGGTCAATGACGTGACGAAGTGGGTCACCACGAACTTCGGCGAAGGCACCGCGGCGATCAAGGATATCGTCAGCCTCGGCGTCCTCAATCCGCTCGAGAGCGTGCTGACGAGCGCCCCGTGGTGGCTGGTGGTGAGCGCCGTCCTTGGCATCGCCTGGGTCATCTCGGGCCGGCGCGCGGCGGTCGTCTCGTCGGCATGCCTCATCCTCGTGGTCCTGCTGGGACTCTGGGAGCACGGCATGCAGACCCTTGCGAGCGTGCTCATCGCGATGGCCCTGACCCTGGTCCTCGGCGGCATCCTGGGCGTCCTGTCGGCGCGCAGCGACCCGTTTCGGACGATCCTGCGCCCGTTCCTGGACGCGGCTCAGACCCTGCCCGCCTTCGTCTACCTGATCCCTGCCGTGGCGCTCTTCCAACCGAGCCGGTTCACGGCCATCGTGGCCGCCCTCGTCTATGCCATCCCGCCGGTGATCCGGCTCGTGGACGCCGGGATCCGGGCAGTGCCGGTGACCGTGATTGAAGCCGCGACAGTGGCCGGAACGACCTCTCGCCAGTTGCTCTGGAAGGTCCAGCTTCCGCTCTCGCGACGAGCCCTGCTGGTCGCCGCCAACCAGGGCATCGTGATGGTCCTGGCGATGGTCGTGGTCGGCGCACTAGTCGGCGCGGGCGCCCTGGGCAATGACGTCATCGGCGGATTCGCCCAGGGCGAGGACTTCGGCAAGGGTCTGGCCGCGGGCACCGCCCTGGTCCTTCTGGGCATCATGCTCGACCGCATCACCCAGGGCGCCGGAGGACGCCCATCGACGGGAGTGTCCCGCGCGGGCTAGCATTCGTGGCCGCCACCGCAGCGGCGACCCGAGGACATCGACTGCCACCGGGGCTCGCCCGGGACCTGTGAGGAGGAGAGATACCGATGCAGCGCACGCTCGTCGCCCGGCTCGTCGCCGGTGTCGCCGTCATCAGCCTGATCCTTGGCGCCTGTTCGCCCGGTGCTGGCACGAGTGCCGGCCCGATCACGGGCGGCCTCCCATCTGACGTCCCGAGCGCGGGCGGCGGCGCATCTGCCGTCCCGAGCGCGGGCGGCGGGCAGACCGGCACGGTCAAGATCGCGATCAACCCGTGGGTCGGCGCAGAGGCCAACGTCGCCGTCGTCAAGACCCTGCTCGAGCAGCTCGGCTACACGGTCGAGGCGACCTCGCTTGCCGAGGAGATCGCCTGGCCCGGATTCGATACCGGCGAGATCGACGTCATCATGGAGAACTGGGGCCACCCGGACCTCGAGAAGACCTACATCACGGACAAGGGCGTCGCGCAGGATGCCGGTCCCAATGGCGTGACCGGCATCATCGGCTGGTACGTGCCGGAGTGGATGGTCACCGAGTACCCGGACATCACCGACTGGAACAACCTCAACAAGTACGCGGAGTTGTTCAAGACCTCGGAATCGGGCGACAAGGGCCAGTTCCTGGGCAGCGACCAGACGTTCGTCACCAACGACGAAGCGCTGATCAAGAACCTCGCTCTGAACTTCAAGACCGTGTACTCCGGCAGCGAGGCCGCCACGATCACGGCCTTCCAGACCGCGACCGAGCAGAAGAAGCCGCTCATCGGCTACTTCTACGACCCGCAGTGGTTGCACAGCAAGATCAAGCTCGTGCACATCAAGCTGCCCGAGTACACCGCTGGCTGCGACGCCGATGTGAAGGCCGTCGCCTGCGACTATCCCCTGTACACGCTCAACAAGATCGTCGCGACCTCGTTCGTGGAGAACGGCGGCGTTGGCTACGAACTGGTCAAGAACTTCAAGTGGACCAACGCCGACCAGAACCTCGTGGCCGACTACATCACCAACCAGGGCATGACCGCCGACGAGGCGGGCAAGAAGTGGGTCGCGGACAACGAGGCCATCTGGTCGGCCTGGATGCCCGCCTCCTGATCGACCTGGACTGACAACGCAGCCGGTTCGGGCCGGCGATCCGCAGGATCGCCGGCCCGTTCGATTCCAGCGCGTGTCGAGATGGCGACTCACGAATGCTCACGAGTCGATATCGTGCCGAGCACACGCCGTTAACGATTCGCACACCATCAAGATCGATCGATCGTTCGTGGCCGGCATCGACGGGATCGCGGACCGCTCCATCGTGGACGCGGTCGTGGCCCTCGCCCACGGCCTGGGCATCGGCGTGGTCGCCGAAGGCATCGAGACGGCCCGTCAGGCCGAGCGTCTCCGAGAGCTCGGCTGCGACCTCGGACAGGGCTACCTGTTCGCCCGGCCGATGACCGCCGTGGCGGCCCGACGCATGCTTCGCGATGCCCGGCGCCCATCGAGGTTCCTCGCCGGCTGAATGAGGTTCCTCGCCGGCTGAATCACGAAGCCCCGGGCCGCCTGGCCCGGGGCTACGTCGTGTGCGCGGGTTGGAGGTCAGTCGCGATTGCCCATCAGCCGGAGCAGGAACAGGAAGATGTTGATGAAGTCGAGGTACAGGTGCAGGGCACCCAGGACCGCCGCCTTCTCCATGGACCCCGTGTAGACCGCCAGATCGCCGTTCTGGATGCGCTGGACGTCGTACGCGGTCAGCGCCGTGAAGAGCACCACACCGACGAGCGAGATGATCCAGGTGATCGCGTTGTTGCCGAGGAAGATGTTGATCACGCTCGCCACGAGCAGGCCGATCACGCCCATGAGCAGAATGCCGCCGAGGCCCGCCAGCGAGCGCTTGGTGACGTGCCCGTAGATGGCCGCCGCTCCGAACATCGCGGACGCTGACAGGAACGCCGTCACGACCGATTGACCGGTGTACAGCGACACGATCAGGCCCACGGTCAGGCCCAGCGACGCCGCGTAGACGAAGAACAGGCCGAGCGCCAGCGTGGCGCTCATCCGCTTGATGCCGAACTGGATGCCCAGGGCCAGAGCGAACTGGCCGATGATCAGCAGGAACCAGCTGTCAGCGGCGACTGCCTTCAGGCCGGGGCTGCCCTGGACGACGAAGGCGATGCCGGCCGTGAGCAGCAGGCCCAGGAACATCCACATGAACGACTGGGTCAGGAAGGCCATGGACAGCCGGGCATCGGGCTTGACGCCGAGCTCGGAGGGAAGGCCCTGGCGGGTCCCGCCCGAACCGGCATCCGTGGAGCCTGGGATGGGGGTGGCGTAGGGGTTGGCGCGTGGATCGCTCATCGGGGTGATGTCTCCTCTACCACATCAATCCGGCTTCCTTGGGATCCCATCGCTCCGCGAGCAGGGTCACCTTGACATCGTGATCGACGACCGATTCGGCCTGTTCCTTGACCTGCGCGATCATCGAGCCCGCGTACGG
>JANOTJ010000423.1:0-4437 GCA_031416295.1 Chloroflexota bacterium | reverse complement strand
CATGAACCGCTGCAGGCGCCGGGCCCGGGCGACGGTGGACTTGTCGTCCTCGGACAGCTCGTCGATGCCCAGGATCGCGATGATGTCCTGGAGGTCGCGGTAGCGCTGGAGGACGCGCTTGGTCTCCTGGGCGACGTCGTAATGGTCGGCGCCGACGACGTTCGGGTCGAGCACGCGCGAGGTCGACGTCAGCGGATCGACCGCGGGGTAGATGCCGAGCTCGGCGATGTTGCGCTCCAGACGGATCGTGGAGTCGAGGTGGGCGAAGGTCGTGGCCGGCGCCGGGTCGGTGTAGTCGTCGGCGGGCACGAAGACGGCCTGGAGGCTGGTGATGGAGCCCTTCTTGGTCGAGGTGATGCGCTCCTGGAGGCCGGCCATCTCGGTCGCGAGGTTGGGCTGGTAGCCGACCGCGGACGGCATCCGGCCGAGCAGCGCCGAGACCTCCGAGCCCGCCTGGGTGAAGCGGAAGATGTTGTCGATGAACAGGAGGACGTCGCGGCCCTCCTCGTCGCGGAAGTACTCGGCCATGGTCAGGCCGGTCAGGGCGACGCGCTGGCGGGCGCCGGGCGGCTCATTCATCTGGCCGAAGGCGAAGGCGGTCTTGGCCAGGACGCCCGATTCGGTCATCTCGGCGATGAGGTCGTTGCCCTCGCGGCTGCGTTCGCCGACCCCGGCGAACACGGAGTAGCCCGCGTGCTCCTGGGCGACGTTCCGGATGAGCTCCTGGATGATGACCGTCTTGCCCACGCCGGCGCCGCCGAAGATGCCGATCTTGCCGCCCTTCTTGAACGGGCAG
The DNA here is from genome assembly GCA_031416295.1 of Chloroflexota bacterium. Classification (GTDB taxonomy): domain Bacteria; phylum Chloroflexota; class Limnocylindria; order Limnocylindrales; family CSP1-4; genus SPCO01. The sequence goes on along the minus strand of JANOTJ010000423.1, from coordinate 3,641 downwards.
ATGAGATCGATGACCTTGAGGCCGGTCTCGAAGACCTCGACGTCGGTGGACTGCTGGTCGTAGGCGGGCGCGGAGCGATGGATGGGCAGGTAGTGCTCGGCGTTGACCGGCCCCTTGCCGTCGATCGGGCGGCCCAGGACGTCGAAGACGCGGCCCAGGGTGGCCTCGCCGACGGGCACGGTGATCGCGGCTCCGGTGTCCACGACGGACGCGCCCCGGGCGAGCCCGTCGGTGGTGGTCATGGCCACCGAGCGGACCCAGTTGTTGCCAAGGTGCTGCTGGACTTCGCAGACCAGCGTGTCCTGGCCCTCACGAAGGATCTCCACGGCATTGAAGATGGCCGGCAGCTGGCCCGCCGGGAACACGATATCGACGACGGGTCCGGTGATCTGGATGACCCGGCCGGTCGCGGCCGGAGCGGCGATCGTCATGGTGTCGGTAGCCTCCTGCGTCGTGTGCGGTACGTCGGCGTCAGCGGGCGTTCGCGCCGGACGCGATCTCGATCATCTCGCGGGTGATGTTGGATTGGCGGACCTTGTTATACGAGAGGGTCAGGTCGTCGATGAGGTCGCCGGCGTTCTCGGTGGCGTTCTTCATCGCGACCATGCGGCTGGATTCCTCGCTGGCCTTGCCTTCCAGCACGGTCTGGAACAGGCGCGTCGCGACGTAGCGCGGCAAGAGCTGCCGGAGGACCTCGGCGGCGCTGGGCTCGAAGATGAACTGGTTGCCGGGGATGCCCTCGCTGTCCTGGGATGGCTTGATGGGCAGGAGCTCCAGCATCTCCGGGCGCTGGGTGAGCGTGCTGACGAAGCGGCTGTAGATGATGTCCACGCGCCCGTACGTGCCCGACAGGAAGTCGTCGGCGATGAGCCGGGCCAGGGGCAGGACATCGGCGAAGGCCGGACGATCGCCGAAGCCCGCGAAGTGCGCCTCCAGCGGGACCCCGGCGCGGCGCATCGCATCGCGACCCTTGCGTCCCACCGTGACCATGGACAGATCGCCCGGGTGGTCCAGGATCTCGCGCGAGGCGAAGCGGATGGTGTTCGTGTTCAGCGGCCCGGCGAGACCGCGGTCCGTGGTCACGAGCACGATCAGGCGTTTGCCGCCCTCGCGCTCGGCCAGGAGCGGGTGATCCTCGGCGCCCAGGACCTCGGCAAGGTCGGCCAGGACCTCATCGAGCTTCTCGCTGTACGGGCGTGAGGCGAGGGTCGCGTCCTGGGCGCGCTTGAGCTTGGACGCGGCCACGAACTGCATCGCCCGGGTGATCTGCTTGATATTTTTCACTGCGCCGATGCGTCGGCGAATATCACGCTGGCTAGCCATGCTGTCGTCCCTGGCCGCCGCCGATTCTCATGTCCATCGGGTTCAGGCGAGGAACGACTGGCGGAAGGTGTCGGTCGCTTCCTCGAGCTTCCGGGCCAGGTCGTCGGACAGCGCCCGGGTCTCACCGAGCTCCTTCAGGATGTCCGGGCGCTCGGTCTCCAGGAAACGATAGAACTGGGTCTCGAAGTCCTTGACCCGCGGGGTCGGGACGTCGTCGAGCTTGCCGGTCGTGGCCACGTACAGGATGGCGACCTGCTTCTCGACGGCGAGCGGCTGGTACTGCGGCTGCTTGACGATCTCGCTCAACTTCTCGCCACGGGTCAGCTGATCGCGGGTGGCCTTGTCCAGGTCCGACGCGAACTGGGCGAAGGCCGCCAGGGCGCGGTACTGGGCGAGGTCAAGCTTGAGCGGTGCCGCGACCTTCTTCATAGCCTTGGTCTGCGCCGCGGAACCCACGCGCGAGACCGAGATGCCGATGTTCAGGGCGGGCCGCTGGCCGGCGTTGAACAGGTCGGTCTCGAGGAAGATCTGGCCGTCGGTGATGGAGATGACGTTGGTCGGGATGTACGCCGACACGTCGCCGGCCTGCGTCTCGATGATCGGCAGCGCGGTCAGCGAGCCGCCGCCGTTGTCGTCGTTGAGGCGCGCGGCGCGCTCCAGCAGGCGGCTGTGCAGGTAGAAGACGTCGCCGGGGTACGCCTCGCGGCCCGGCGGGCGGCGCAGCAGCAGGGCCATCTCGCGGTACGCCCAGGCGTGCTTGGACAGGTCGTCGTAGACGCACAGGGCGTCCTTGACCAGGCCCTGGCCCGCGACCTCGACGCCATTCTCCATGACTTCCTCGCCCATGGTCACGCCGCTGTACGGGGCGAGGTACTGGAGCGGGGCGGGTTCCTCGGCGCCGGCCACGACCACGATCGTGTGCTCCATGGCCCCGTACTGCTCAAGGATCGCGACGGTGTTCGCGACCGTGGACAGCTTCTGGCCGATGGCCACATAGATGCAGACGAGGCCCTTGCCCTTCTGATTGATGATCGTGTCGATGGCGATGGCCGTCTTGCCGGTCTGGCGGTCGCCGATGATCAGCTCGCGCTGGCCGCGGCCGATCGGGATGAGCGCGTCGATGGCCTTGATACCGGTCTGGACCGGGGTATCCACGGACTTGCGGACGATGACGCCGGGCGCGATGCGCTCGACCGGGCGGGACAGCGTCGTGGCGATCGGACCCTTGTCGTCGAGCGGCCGGCCCAGCGCATCCACGACCCGACCGAGCAGCGCCTGGCCGACGGGCACCTCGACGACGCGGCCGGTGGTCTTGACCGTGTCGCCTTCCTTGATCTTGCTCGCGTTGCCCAGGATGACCGCACCGACGGTCTCCTCCTGGAGGTTCAGGGCCATGCCCATCACCCCGTCCGGGAACTCGAGCATCTCCGACGCCAGGGCGCCGTCGAGGCCGTAGATCTGGGCGATGCCGTCACCGACCTCCACGACCGTGCCGACGCTGCGCGTCTCGACGCCCGAGTCGAAGGAATCGATGGCGGACTTGATGATGCTGGTGATCTCGTCGGAACGGATGGCCATGTACGGATCTCCTAGAGGGCGCCCGAGATGAGCTGATTCCGGAGTCGCTCCAGGCGACCTCGGACGCTGCCATCGATCAGGCGGTCGCCGACGCGCACGATCAGGCCACCGAGGAGGCCCGCATCGACGCTGGTGGCAAGAACGATACGACCGCCGGTGGACTGTTCAAGTCGTGCGCTCAGGGCCCGAACCTCGTCCGGGGTGAGCGCTGCGGCACTCGTGACGGTGGCATGAATGATGTTCTGACGGCGATCGTCCAGCCGCCGGAACTCGGTCGCGACGCGCGGCAGTTCGTCGATCCGGCCGCGCTTGAGCAGGAGCTGGATGAGGTTGCTCGCGCCGGTGCCGGCGATGCCCTTGAGAAGGCCCGCCAGGGCGACGGAACGCTGATCGAGCGGGATGGCCGGGTTGGCGAGCACGCGCGTCACGCGATCCTCGCCGACCCGGGTCGCGGCGGCCTCGAGTTCGGCGCCCCACGCCTCGATGGCGTCGTCACGCGTGGCGACCTCGAAGGCCGCCTCCGCGTAGCGTCGTGCGGCCGAGTCCCGACGGGCCATCAGTTGCTCCGGTCGCCGCTGCTGTCGGCGGTCGCCAGGAACTCCTGGACGAGTCGCCGCTGGCGGTCGTCGTTCATGGTCTCGCCGACGACCCGGCCGGCGGCCGCGAGGGCGAGGTTGGCGACTTCGCCGCGCAGCTCCCCGATGGCCCGGGTCTTCTCCGCCTCGATCTCCGCGGTCGCC